>JASJBF010000032.1 GCA_030066685.1 Kiloniellales bacterium
GCTCGGTGAAGCGGGGCATCCTGGAGTGGATCGCCCAGGCAAAGCGACCGGAGACGCGGGCCAGACGCGTCGAAGAGACTGCGCGCCGAGCCGCGCGGAACGAGCGGGCCAATCAGTGGAAGCCCCGGCGATGAGGGGCGCCGCCGCCTTCGGCGGCCGATCGTGCGCTGAGCTGTTCCTGTGGGTCGGGTTTCACGGCGCGGATTGCCGCGGGCCGCGCCGATACCGATCTAGGCACCGCCGCCGGTCGACTCGGCCGTGCCGTCAGGCTCCACACCGTAGAGCCGGGCCATCAGCCGGTCCGCCCCCGCCAGGCGACGCTCGAGGCGGGCGCGGGTCCGCTCCTGGTCCGGGCTCTCGTCGCGGACCCAGTCCCGGAGAGTCGCCAGGAAGAGGGCGGTGAGGCCGACCTCCTCGAGCTGGCGGCGTCGGCCGCCGGCGTCCAGGCCGGCCGAGTCCCGAAGCCAGTGGATGGTCCGAGACAGGTTGAAGATCATCGGCACCCAGTGGTGCGGATGCGAGGGATAGAGCTTGCCGGAGAGCATCTCGCCGGTGACCCGGCGGTGCGGCTCCAGGGCGTCGAACCAGCGCAGCATCATGAGGCGCAGCCGCTCGCGGGCCGGCAACTCGAAAAAGCCCTCCGGCGGCGGCGCCAGCATCGCGGCCAAGGCCTGGCGGAACCAGGCATCGGCGATGGCGTCGGCGTCCCGGTAGTGGACCAGGACCTCCGACAAGGGCACGCCGAGGTCGGCCGCAAGATCGCGCAACCTCAAGTTGTCCCAACCCTGGTCCTCTGCACGATTCAACGCGGCCTCCAGCATCCGGGACGCGGAGGGCGATTCGGCCTTCGATTTTCGTCGAGACGAGCCCGTAGTCATCTTCAGCCTCCGATTCGACCGGCGACCAGCCTAGCACAGCGCCGGGCCCGCCGACGGCACCGGAACACCGGTACCGTAGCGCCGTTTTGAAAATTCGCTCAAAGAGTGCAATAATCGTTGAAAAACGGGCGCCGGGCGAAGTGCCCGAGATCGGGCGAAGGAAAGTGAGGCAAAGCCATGCTAGTCCGACACATCGTCTCCGTAAGTGGGGCGGGCGTCGCCACCGCACGTCCCGACGCCACCATCGCCGACGCGGCGAAGCTCCTAAAGGAGCGCAATATCGGCGCCCTCGTCGTCACCACCGAAGACGGCCGGCTGGCCGGGATCCTGTCCGAACGGGATCTGGTGCGCGGCCTGCCGGACCACGGCGCCGACCTGCTGGCCTTGAAGGTCAAGGACCGGATGACCGCCGAGGTCACGACCTGCAGCCCGGACGATCGAGTCGACGGCATCATGAAGCTAATGACCGACGGCCGCTTCCGCCACCTGCCGGTGGTGGAGGACGGCAAGCTGGTCGGGATCGTCAGCATCGGCGACGTGGTCAAGAGCCGCCTCGAAGAGCTCGAGTCCGAGACCACGACGCTGCGCCAGTACATCGCGGGCAGCGCCTGAAGGGACCCGGGCCAGGAAGCCCTGCCCGAGCCCGTCGCCCATCGCGGGGCCGGGCTCGTCCCGAATGACCGCATCCGCCCCGGGGCGGTGGAGAAGTCTGTGGACCAAGCCCCGGACTTGCCGGCTAAAGACTTGAAATCACGACTTTGTGTAGATGTTAATAGATTTGGCTTGTCATTTTACAAGCTTTACGACAGGGTATCGGCAACGGGTTGTCGATCGGGGGGATAAAGGGACGCCCTATGATCGATACATTTTTAAATTCCACCATCGTGCTTCTGATGGTCTTCCTCGTGGCCTATCCGTCCGGCATGGCGATTCGCCAGCGCCTCCAGGAAAGGGCCCGGCGTCGGCGCTGAGAGGACGCAGCAGCGCCGCGCCTTGCGGGAGCAGGGAGCCATAGGTCGGATCTCCGAGCGGCGTGGCCTGAGGCCACGCTTCGGGGATGGACTGGGAGTATCGAGCCACTGCCGCCACCGTTGAGTTCGGCCGGCGGGTTTCAGGCAGGTATTGGCGGTCCGGCCTAGCGGTTCGGCGCGATCTGGTCCAGGGCCTTGCCCGCGACCCTTGCGACCTGGGTGCGCTCGTCCTTCTCCAGACGCATGAGCTTGGGAATCGCGGCCTCGGCCGCCGGACCGATCTCGCCCAGGGCGAGCACCGTGGCGACGCCGATCTTCTGATCGTCCTCCTCCAGCAAGCCAAGGAGCGTCGGCACCGCCGACTTGGCGGCACCGCCGAGCTGCCCGATCGCCGTGATGACCTCGGCGCGCCGCGGGCCCATCTTCGGATCGTCGAGAAGCTCCAGAAGGCCGGGAACGGCGGCCGCACCCATCTTGCCGAGTGCGACCACGGCCTGGCCGGAGGCGGAGCCGTGGCGACCGCGAGCGACCTCCATCAGCGCCGGGACGGACTCCGCGGCCCCCTCGCCGATACCGGCGAGCGAGGTGGCCGCCAGGTCGCGGACCTGATCGTTCTGCCCGCCCAGGGCGTCGATCAGTGGCTGCACGGCAGGCTTGCCAATCCAGCTGAGCGCGGTCATGGCCGCCCAGGCGGAGCGCTGCCCCGGCCGCTCCAAGCCCTTGATCAACCCGGGGACCCCGGCCCCGCCGGTCCGCGAGAGCGCCTTGACGATCGAGTCGTAAAGCTCGGCGTCGTTGACGACTTTCGGCGCCTCGGCCTGATCCTGCCCCTTCGCCTTCTTCGCTGGCTTGGCCTGCTGCTCGCTCGGCTTGACCGTCCGGTCGGCGGCATCCAGCAAGGCGCCGACCGCGCTGGCGGCGCGCGGCCCGTGCCGGCCCAGGAGGACCGCAGCTTGTTTCCTGGCCGCCGGGTTGTCGCTCTGCAGCTGCGCGATCAGCTGGCCGACCTCTGGCAGCTTCTCACCCTCGCCACAGCCGCTGAGGCCCAGACCGGCGAGGCAAAGGCAAAGCAGGATCGGCTTCAAGGTAAGCCTGGCAGCACGCATCACACACCCCTTAAGTCTCTGTTCTCCATCCCTCTTGGCCCGGATAGAACTAGCCAATCCTGGTTGCTGAACCGTAAAGACGGAGGGCCTGGCCGAGGCTCCGCCGCCGGCTCCGAGCTTGGCGGGACGGCTGGACAGCCCTTCCCGGCCGGCCCTAGAGTCCTCCCCGACATGCCGATTCGGCCAGCGGGCCGACCTCGGCCATCCAAGGGAAGCGAGGCGCAGCGGCCGTCATGGCGGTCACCCGACTGAGCGAACGCATCGTCGCCGGCCTGACGCCGCCCGAGGCCGGCCGGGCCGACTACTGGGACGACGAGATGCCCGGCTTCGGCCTGCGGGTCTCCGAGAACGGCCGCAAGACCTGGCAGGTCATGTACCGGATCGCTGGCCGCAAGCGCCGGCTGTCCTTGGGCACCTATCCGACGCTCTCCCTGGAACTGGCCCGCGATGCCGCCTTCGACGCCCTGCAGGAGGTCGCCCGCGGCCGGGACCCCTCGCGCAACCGGGCCGCCGTCACCGGCAGCGGCTTCAGCTTCGAGGCCCTGGCCCAGGCCTACCTGGAGCGCTACGCCAAGCGCAGCAAGAAGTCGTGGAAGCTCGACCGGCAGATGATCGAGGCCGACCTGATCCCGGCCTGGGGCCGGCGTACGGCCGAGTCGGTCACCCGCGCCGACATCATTGCCCTCATCGAGGACGTACAGCAGCGCGGGCACCCCTACGCCGCCAACCGGCGCCTCGCCCTGATCCGCAAGATCTACCTCTGGGGCATCGAGGCGGGCCTGGTCGAGAGCTCGCCGGTGGTCAACATCCGGCCGCCTTCCAAGGAGGCGCCGCGCCAGCGCATCCTGACCGACAACGAGATCGCCGCCCTTTGGCAAGCCTGGGAACAGATGGGCTGGCCCTACGGCGCGCTCTTCAAGCTCACCCTTCTGACCGGGCAGCGACGCGGCGACGTCGCCGCCCTTCGGCTGATGGACATCGGTCTGGCCGATCAGGTCTGGTCGCTGCGCCGCGACGACGGCCAGCGCCACGAGCTGCCCCTGCCCGGTGCCGCCGTCGAGGTGCTGGCCTCGCTGCCCCGCCCCGACAGCCCCTATGCCTTCCCGGCCGGGCCGCGCGGCGACCGCCCGGTCAGCGGATTCTCCAACGCGGTGCGGCGCGCCACCGAACTCTCCGGAGTCCAGGGCTGGCGGATCGGCGACCTGCGCCGCACCACCGCCGCCGGCATGGCGCGCCTGGGCGCCTCGGCCGAGATCCTGAACCGGCTCCTGGAACGACGCAGCCAGGTGCCGGCCGGACTCGGCGAGATGGTCCGCACCGGAATCTCCAACGACGATCTGCGCCGGGCCCTCGACGCCTGGGCCGAGCACGTCCTGCGGCTGGCCGAGTCGAGCCGGACCCTCTGGCACGGCGGCGGGGCTCCCGCCGAGGGGCGCTGACGCGCTATTCCCACGACCGAAAAGGCAGGCCCCTGGGAAGCCCCAGGAGCGCCGAATCCGCCCCCGGACGGGGGTCGCTGCCCCCGAGCTTCACTGCGATCCGCACCGAGACCCTCGGTACCCACGCTGGTACCCGTGTCGAATCGATCCTTACAAAACTAGGCGAACACAATGGTTTTTATGGATAAACCCTTAAGCCATCCTTTTCTGCCTATGATTATTCGTCTTGCGCCACAAAATGCGCCACGCGCCTCCCCGCCCGCGGCGCAAGACGACACGACGGCCCCGGCCTGCGCCGGACGCGGTTTCAGACGATCAGGAAGCTGGAAAGGAGGATGGTGCCCAGGGGAGGAATCGAACCACCGACACCGTGATTTTCAGTCACGTGCTCTACCAACTGAGCTACCTGGGCAGGAGGCTCATCGATCGGGACGCAGGCTTATAGGAAATCTTGAACGCGCTGTCCAGCCGACAGGGCAAGCTTTTCGCCGCGCCAGCCTCCCCGTCTCGAGACCATCGTCTGCAGCGTCTTCTCGCTGACCAGACCGGTCCGCCGGATCAGGGGCACGACGATCAAATAGATGCTGGCCGCCCCCAGGATCGACATCCCGAGAACCACGCCGACGGCATGGGCCGGGTGCTCGAAGCGGTAGCCGTCCCAGCCCTCGATCAGGGCCGCGAAACGGTTGCTCCCGGAGACCGCGGTCTCGGCGAGGCCCAGGCCGAGGGCGCTACCGAGGCAGGTTGCCGCCAAGGTCAAAACCCCGCCCAGCAGTCCGGCAAGCCAACGTCGCCAAAGGGCGTCTTCCATCTTCCCTGCCCTTCCGATGCCACCTCGCGGAACGCTTCGGAGCGAGTCTTGCCGGGCAAACCTTGGGAAGCGGTTAAGGAGATGGCCCTAACCTCTTGAGAGAGATCAATCTAGGCTCGGGCCGACCCGACAGGCGGCGGCCTCGCGTTAGGGCGGCGGCGGGTTGCGCTCCAGGAAGCGCCGGGCGGCCGGCGCCAGGTTCGGATGGTGGGTCTCCGTCAGGGCCAGGGCCCTCTCAGCGAGCGCCCGATCGCCCCCCCAAGTGCCGGCCTGAACCGCGAGGCGCAGGATCTGCGGGTCCGCCGGGATCACCTCCAGCAGCCAGCGCAGGTGCGGCAGTTCCTCCTCGTAGCGCCGGGCCAGGTGCAGCGTGATCGCCACGCCGATCCGGGCGTTGGGCGCATGGGGATCCTGCTCGAGCGCCTGACGGTACATCTCCAGGGCCTCGTCGATCCGGCCCAGCGATCCGAAGAGCTTGCCCGCCAGGTCGAAGAACTGCCGGTTCTTGCTGGCGCCGCAGGCCTGGAGGATGACCGCCGCGGTGCCGTCGGCCATCCGCCGCTCGCGCCGCCTCACGGCGGTGATCCGCTCGTCGCAGAGCCGGTAGGCGCTGCCCAGGGCCCGGCTCGCTTCGCTGTGCTCTGGGCCGCTCAGGCGCTCCAACGTGGCGATCGCGCCCGCTGGCACCGCCTCGTTGCGGCCGCCGCCGCCGGAGGCGATGATCCCGACCAGCCGGCCCTCGGCGTCGACCAGGGCGCCGCCGCTGTTGGCGTGCTCCGCTTCGGCGTCGGTGTGCAGGCGGGCCAGGGGCTTGCCCGCCGCGATCGGGACCAGGGTGCGGCCGGGGGCATAGGTACGTATGCGCCGCGTACGCGGCGCTGCCCCGACGGCGAAGAGGCTTGCCTCGGCCGGGGGCGCCGCGGCCTCGGGTACGAGGCTCGGCCCTGGCGGCAGCCCCGCAACCCGCAGCAGCACGAGGTCCGCCTCGTAGCTGCTCGGAACCACCGCCGCGACCAGGCGCCGGCCGTCCGCAAGGTGGAGTCCGACCTCCTCCAGCTCGGCCACCAGGTGCCGGCTGGTGACCAGGCGCCCGGGGCCGATCCGCACCGCGCTGCCGTTGTCCGCGCCCTCGACGGCGAAGACGGCCTCCCGGACGGCGCAGACCGGCTCCGGCGCGGGACAGGGCTCCGCCGCCGCCAGCTCGGCGCCGCGTCCCGCCAGCAGTCCCAGAAGCAGGAGACCGGAGACCGACAGGCTGGCGGTCGGGCGGGTCACGCCGGACCTATTCCGGCAGCGTGAGGGTGGCCTGGCGGGCTTCGCCGGCGCGCAGGAAGTCGATGACGACCGCGTCGCCCGGCCGATGAAGCTGGATCGCGGTCGCCACGTCGCTGGGCTTGGCGACGGCGCGTTCGCCGATGGCGGTGACCACGTCGCCGGGCGCGAGGCCGGCGGCGGCCGCCGCGCCCTCTGCGCCGACCGCGACGATCCGGACCCCGCGCCAGCGGAGCTGGTCCGCGCGGCTCAGGCCGGCGACCCGGAAGCCCGGCGCGCTGCGCCGGACCGTCGGGCCGGCCATGAGGTCTTCTACGACCCGTTCGACCAGCTGCCGGGAGGCGGCGAAGTTCAGACCGATGTCGCCGTCCGCCTCGCGGGTGAAGATCGCCAGCAGCACGCCGAGCAGCCGGCCCTGGCCATCGACCAGCGCCCCGCCCGACATGCCTGGGTTGACCGCGGCATCGGTCTGGATGAAGTCCTCGATCGGATTGAAGCCCATCCCGGTGCGGTCGCGGGCGGAGACCACGCCGCAGCTGACTGACAGGCCGCTGCCGAAGGGGTTGCCCAGTGCGCAGACCGGCGCGCCCAGCGCCGGCGGCGGTGCCGGCTCGAGCACCGGCAGCTCCGCCTCGACCTTGAGCAGCGCCAGGTCGGTCGCCGGATCGCTGCCGAGCAGGCGGGCCTCCAGCTGCGGGCCGCTGCGGGGCACGACCCGGATCTCCTCCGCGCCGCGAACGACGTGCAGGGCCGTAACCAGGAAGCCGCCGGGCGCGATCGCAACGGCCGATCCCTGGGGCTCCTTCCGGGCGGCGGCAGCCCCGGGATCGGGCCAGACCGGCCAGAGCGTGACCACGGACTCCAGGGCGCGTTCCTCGAAGGCCCCGAGCGCCGCCGCGGGAGCCAAGGCGGCCAGGAGGACGAGGGCGAAGACCCGGCGCATCAAAGACCGTCGTCCCCGCCGCTGGCGCCGCCCTCCGGCGCGTCGTCGGTCGGGATCCTATAAACCCCGTGGAGCCAGCGGCTCAGGTCGAGGTCGGCGCAGCGCTTCGAACAGAAGGGCCGGTAGCGCGTATCGCTCGGCTTTTCGCAGAGCGGGCAGCGGCCGTTCTCCTTCTGCAGCTTGTTGATCGGCACGACGCGGTCGTTCGGCTTGGTCATGGCCCCCTATAGCACAATCCGGATCTCGTCGTCCGCCAGTGTCGGGTCCCGATGAATCTCGATCTCGCGCCCCAGGGCGGCGGCGACTGCGTGCCGCGCCGCTGCGGCCGGGCCCTCCAGAGCCGCGGCAACCCCCGGCCCGCAGGTCAGCCGCGGCGTGCCCCCGGGCCGGCCCAGCGCCTGGTGGCGCAGGCGCCACAGGGCCTGCCAGGCCAGGATCGCCGGGTCCCAGGCACGGCCCGAGCCGTGCAGGCCACAGGGCCGGGTCATGAGTTCGTAGAGTGGCGGGCCGGCGCGGCGCCGGGTCACCTCGACCAGGCCCGAGACCGACATCGGCAGCACCCGCCCGGCCTCGGGATCGCGCTTCATCGCCTGGCGCAGGCGGCGCACCACCTCCTGCCGTTGCGCGCGCTGGGAGAGCTCGAGGAAGTCGATCACGACCAGGCCCGAGAGCCGGCGCAGCCGCAGCTCCCGCGCGGCGGCGGCGGCCGCCTCCAGGTTCACCTCCAGGGCCAGGCGCTGGGGATCGCCGGCTCGGGCGCCGCCGCTGTCGACGTCGACCGCGGTCAGGGTCCGGGTCGGCTCGATCAGCAGCGCGCCCCCGCCCGGCAGGGCGACCCGAGGGGCGAGCAGGGACTCGATCCGCTCGGCCAGGCCCGCCGCCTCGAGGAGCGGCAGGCCACCCTGGTGCAGCTCCAGACCTTCGGTCGGATGGCCGGCAGCCTCCAGGCGCCGGCGCAGCTCGGCCAGGAGGCCGGCGTCGTCGGCCACGACGCGGGCCGGCGGCGCGGCGGCGCTCAGCCAGAGGTCGAGCGGGTCGTCCGCCCGATGGAGCAGGGCCGGCGCCCTGGCCGCCCTGGCCGCGGACTCGAGGCGCCGGCGCAGCTCCGCCGGAACCTTGGCGCTCAGCTTGGCGCCCTTGCCCGGGGCGGGCGGGCGCTGCACCCGGACGATCAGGGCTTCGCCCTCCGCCGGCCGGGCCTCCACCCGGTCGAGGGGCAGCAGGCCGGGCTCGGCCAGGCCGATGTCGACGAAGGCCGCGCCCAGTCCGCGGTCGAGCCGGGCCACCCGGCCCAGGTAGAGGTTGCCCCGAACCTCGGGCCGGTCGTCGCGGCGCAGCCTGAGGTCGACCAGAGCGCCGCCCTCGACCCGCGCGGCCCAGAGGATGCCCGGCAGGGCGGAGATCAGCAGGGCGTCGTCTAGCGACGCCATCCCAGGCCCCGCAGGAGCGCGAGGGTCTCGACGAGGGGCAGACCGACGACGTTGGGATAGGAGCCCTGGACCTCCGGCACGAAGGCCGCGGCCAGGCCCTGGATCGCATAACCGCCGGCCTTGCCCTGCCACTCGCCGCTCTCCAGGTAGGCGGCCAGCTCCTCGGGGTGCAGGCGCCGGAAGCGGACCCGGGTCGCCACCAGGCGCCGGGCCCTCCGCCCGTCGGGCGCCTGCACCGCCACTGCGCCCAGCACCCTGTGGCTGCGACCGGAGAGACGTTCCAGACAGGCCCGGGCCTCGGCGGCGTCGGCCGGCTTGGGCAGGATGCGGCGGCCGACCGCGACCACGGTGTCGGCGGCGAGCACGAAGGCGCCGGCGTGCCGCGCGGCGACCGCGTCCAGCTTCTCCAAGGCAATGCGCCGGGCGTAGGCAGCGGGCAGCTCGCCGCGCCGCGGCGTCTCGTCGATCTCCGCGGCGTCGACCGCCGCCGGCTCGACCCCGACCTGGCGCAGTAACTCGCGGCGGCGCGGCGAGGCCGAGCCCAGCACCAAAGGCGGCAGCTTGGTCTGCGGGCTGGCGCTTCCTTTGGGCATGAAAGCCGGAGGGTCTACTTGAAGCGGAAGGTGATGCGGCCCTTGGTGAGATCGTAAGGCGTCATTTCGACGGTCACGCGGTCACCCGCAAGGACGCGGATGCGATGCTTGCGCATCTTTCCGGCCGTGACGGCCAGGATTTCGTGGTCGTTCTCCAGCCGCACCCGAAACATCGCGTTGGGCAGCAGTTCGATCACCGTGCCCTGGAACTCCAGAAGGTCCTCTTTCGCCATGTTCCCATCTTCGGACGATGAGAGCCAAGCCGGCCCGAAGCGGCGGGATGATAACGGAATTCGCTTTGCAGGACAAACCTCCTCGGCGACCCCGGCCGTCGCGGCGCCGATCGCCGGCGGACCTGCCCCTCGCCGATTTCACTGCCCTGTCCGCGGGTTGCAACTTCAGTGACACAAAGCCCTGTCATCTTAAGGCGCGTTGATATCCCCACGCTATCCCCACACTCCGGCCCCCGGCCCGCTCGACCAGGGGGCCATTTCTTTATCCGGACGGCGGTGGCGCGGCGCTGGCGCGAAGGCCCCGGAGATGTCAGCATCTCCCTCGTCAGGAGCCGCAGGAGGAAGGGGCCGGCATGACCCAGGCAAGCGACGAGATACTGCTGACCATCCATCTGAAACACCAGAAGGACAAGAACCTGGCGGAGATCAACGCCAAGCTGGACGCCGCCGGCTTCTGGCAACGCTTCCCGCCCGAGGGGACCGAGGTCGTTTCCTGGTACGTGATGATGGGCATTGGCCAGGTGGTGACCCTCAAGGTCCCGGCCGCGAAGCTGCGCGACGTCAACCTGGCCATCGAGCAGTGCGCTTGGGGCGCCTTCGACACCGAGTTCTACCCGACCTACGACTTCCGCCCGGTCTGGCAGAAGATCCGCCAGGAGAAGGCGGGATGACGGCGCCTTGCGGCGGAGCGATCGAGAGGTACCGCCCCGGCTTCGGAGGCTAAGCCGAAGCGATGAAGATCGTCTTCCGTTGCCTGCCCGAGCTCGAGGGGATCCTGCCGGCGCCGGTCCCGGCCAAGCGCGGCCTGCCCGACTGGCTGAAGCGCATGCCGATGCGCGCCCGGACCGAGGACTTCGACGCCGAGGTCAAGACGGTCAAGCAGTGCCCGCCCTTCGTCGACGCCATGGGCTTCGGCTTCCTCATGCCGCTGGCCTGCGACCTGCGTTTCGAGGACGGCGCCTTCGCCTGGGACTGGGAGGACCTGCCGGCCGGCTTGCCGGGCCACGCCCCGCGAGGGCCTCTGAGCTTTCACCTCAACGCCCAGGTCGTCGATTCGCCGCTCTACGAGCCGGACAGCCTGCTGATCAAGTTCATGAACTTCTGGACCATCGAGCTGGAGCCCGGCTACGCGCTGCTGGTCAGCCATCCGGTCAACCGGCCGGACCTGCCCTTCCGTTCGGTCACGGGTCTGGTCGATGCCGACCGCTACGTCGACAACTACGTGCACTTCCCGGCGGCCTGGACCGACCGCGGCTTTTCCGGTGTCCTGCCCAAGGGCACCCCGGTGGCGCAATGCGTCCCGGTGCCGCGCCAGGGTCTCGAGCTCGCCCTCGAAACCCTGGACGCCGCGGCCCAGGACCGCCTGGGCGAGACCCAGGACGAGCTCTTCCAGCCCGGCGGCAGCTACAGAGCGCGCTTCCGGCAGAAAAAGTTGTGATAGGATTGGCGGCAACAGGGCGCCGAAGCCCGGCCTCCCCCCACGACCCCAGGAGGTTCGCAATGGCGAAGCCAGCCGAGATTGCCGATGCCGTCGCGATCGTGCCGGTGCGAAACGTCTCCGCCACGGTCGCCTTCTATAAGGACTTCCTGGGCTTCGAGGCGCGCTTCATCGCAGCGGACGAGAGCTTCGCCACGGTGACCCGGGGCCAGGCGGCCCTGCATTTCCTGCGCAGCGACGACCCCCGGGCCCTGGCCGCAACGGCCAACAACATCTCGCTCCACGTCTGGGTGCACGGGCTCGACCAGCTCTACGAGGAACTGGCGCCGCAGCTCTCGGAGCTGCCGGACGGCCGCGTCCGCCCGCCCTTCGACCAGCCCTATGGCCTGCGCGAGTTCCACGTGAAGGACCCGGACGGCTGCCTGCTGATGTTTGCGGAGAGCGACTAGGCGGCCGCCTGAGGTCAAAGACGGCGTTCGTCGCGGCGATCCGTCTCGCCCGCGTCATCCGCCCCGGGCCGCAACTCGGCGCAGAGAGCGAAATACCTTGAGCGCACTGCCGCCGGAAAGGCTCCAGCGCGAGTGCCATCTTGATCTTGGCTCATCCGGGCTGCTGACGCTGCGCCCCGCCCGTCGAAGACGACGAACCGAGCGAGGCGCAGGTCAGCCTCCACATAGTGCCTCAGAGTTGGGTCACCAGCCGATCTATTGCTGCTGGCCCCCGTTGGGATCGGACGTCTCGGTCTCTTGCTGCTGCTCTTGCTGTTGCAGCTGGGACTTCTCCCTCATCTGGGCCTTCAGCTCCTCCACCTTCTCTTCGGTTTCCTGGAGCCGTGAGTTCGGGATCTGAGAGCCTTCCGGCACATCCCGGTCGTCTTCCGGCACGAATTTCAACGCCTGCTGAGCATGGGACGCGGGGACGACCGAGACCGCCGCGAAGACCAATGCCAAGACGGCAAGCGCAGCTGGAACGAAGCTACGGCGTTTCATCGACATCTTATTCCTCCCAGGTGTTTCCTGGCGCGATCGAGGGCCTGAGGGAAATCTAGGCCCTGTCACGCGCGGCTGAACTGATCTTCGTCACATCAATCGTCTTCGTCGTCGTCATCCCGGTCTGCGACCAGGCAGCCTTTCTTGAACCTGTCCTTGAGGAAGACCAGGCGCTCGAACTGCACTCTCGCCGGGATCTCGATTTCAGCGGCATCCAGCTGGGCCTTGTAGCGGCGCAGCGTGTGTCCAAAGTCGCAGACCGACGTGCCCGGGATGCGGGTGAAGACCATGTCCTGGCGGTTGTCTTCTTCGAAGCCCAAGACGTTGCCCGGCGGGTTGCTCCCGACGGGCAGGCCGTTGTTGTTGGTGCGGGTGAAGGCGCAGACGAAGTCGTTGTCGGTCGAGGTGCAATTGACGTAATCGCCTGGGAAGTAGCCCCTTGCGATCGGCGCCTGCCGTAGGTCGAAGGACTCCTGCGTGACGCGCTTCTCTTCGATGAAGTTGAGGTCCTCATCGTAGGTTTTGAAAAACCAGTCGTGGTCGAAGGGCCCCGCCTTGAACTTGCCGCCGCCCACGTCCGTGAAGCACTCCGGATTCTCTTCGTTGCTAATGTTGGCCGGATCCGGACAAGCTATGTCGTTGCGGTCATCAAAGAAAATCACGCCGACCTTTCCGTCGTCCGCGACATGGACCGCCGGCAGTTGCGCCAAACTCAAAGATCCGTCGGGTTTCAGGTCGCCGCCGCCAACCGTGATCGGATCGCTCCAGGTGTCCCCGCCGTCCTTGGACATCGACATGAAGACACCGAGGAAGGTAAAGCCGGGATCGACATTCTGCCAGGCCACGTACATGAAGCCGTTGGTCCGGTTGACGGCGATATCGGGGATGCTGCCCGCAGCGCGGGTTGTGTTCTGGATGGCCCCCAAGGACGCGACGGCAAGCTCGGCGTCAAACTGCACGAAGCCGCCGAGCGTGTTGGAGGGGATGATCTTTGCTTCCTGCTCCCAGGTATCCCCGTTGTCGAAGGAGCGGATGATGACGCGTTCCAGGAAGTCCGGTCCCGGTATGCTGAACCGCGCCTGCGACACGTTCACCAGGCGACCGTCGGGCAAGACGACGATCTGATGTCCGATGTTCTGGGCGCCGAAGATGGGTGTCACGTCGGGATCGATGCCGGCCTCTGCCAAGAGGGCCACATCGTCCCGAATCTTGTAGACGGCGCGCGCCTCTTCCCAGCTCTTCCCCGTGTCGTTCGAGCGGATGAAGAAGGTGTCGCTGTAGAAGAACTGAAGAGGAATGGCGCTGTCGTCGTCGGGCAGGACGTCCTTAAGCAGCTGCCAAGTCCCGTAGACGAAGCGTTTCTTGTAGGGATCTGCCGTCATGGTGTTCTTGTCGTTGAAGGGCGCGCCGGGCTCCTCTTCCGTGCGGTTGCTGACGACGATAGGCAGAGACCACGTCTTGCCGCCGTTGGTGGAGCGCAGCATGGAATAGGCACTCCGCAGCAGACTTCCATCCGGTGGCAGCCGGTCCGTCATCAGGCTCATCTGATGGAAGACCGCGCCCTTGCCGTTGTCGTCGTCATCATCGTCGTCGTCGTGCCAGCCGGCCTTCCCTGGGGTCACCGTCAGCCAAGGATCCGAGGCCCGATCGAAGGACTCCGGGCCCTCCTGTAGACCGCCGGAACAGCGGGTGATGGGCGTAAAGGCCAGATTCCACGTCTCTCCTCCATCATCGGAATAGAAGGTCGCCGTGCTCTGGGCCGATCCATTGCTCCAACGGTCCTGGTGGACGATGGCCGCCATCTCGTTCGGCCGGCCGAAGTCCACGTCCATATAGGGTTCCGTCTCGTTGTTGCGCCAAAGAGTTCCCGTCTGAGGGGACACGTTGCATTCGACGCCCGGTGGATAGGGGCTGAGACCGGATATCGGAACGATCTCGTCAGCGGAGACTGCGCTCTGTCCTATGCCGAGCGTGCCAAGAGCCATGACCGGAAGCAGAAGGCCTGTCAGAGGTGACCTGCCAAGCTTCTGCGTTCCCGTTATAAAACTACACATTTGTATGACCTCCCTCTCGTTGGCTCGACCGGATCGAGATCGGATCCGATCGGTGGCGGCGCCGTCATCGGTCAGTCAGCTGGCTCGCGGAAGTACCTCGCTGTCGCCGGTCCACTGACCGACAAGGCATTCGGGTGTCGCCGGGTCTTGCCGCTTCGTGGAAAGCGACCTTTCACGACTTCCGAATCACTTGCTTGAGAGCCGTTCATTCGTCTCCGGCTCCTCTTCCTTAACGTCATCGCGCAATGTGGCAATTGCCGGGAAAGCGCCGTGCAGCGGCCTCCGAACGCGGCGGCGCGGCGCCGCCCGGGGCAGAAGCCCAGTGCTGGGCACAGAGGACCCAGGTCCTTTGGATTGCTTGTGAGAACCGAGCCGATCGTCATCGCTGTCCCACGTCGTACAGCGGCGCCCATCGGGAGATGCGGCTCAAGACCGTGAGCTAAATGCCCATGAAGCCACGACTTCGTCCCTTCGGATCGTGACGCTGCGCATCCTGCGCAAGATCCAAGCGGCAGTCTTGACCGGAATTTCCCGAATGTCCCTTCCAATATACAAGGTAGCACGGTCGCGTTTTGAATGCGAGTCTCGGTTGCAGAAGAAGCTCAACCAGCAATAGTCTTCGGCCCTGCGGCCGTGCCCGCCGCGGCGGCCCTCGGCTTCCGCCCCTGCCAGCCGCCACCCGACTTGACCGCGAATGCTGAGGTCTCCGGATGAACCAAGCCCTGGACGTGCCCGCGGAACTCACGACCCCGCGTCTATTGCTGAGGATGCCCAGGCTCGAAGACGCGGGCGCGTTGTTTCGCGCCTACGCGAGCGACGAGCGGGTCACCCCCTTCATGACCTGGCGAAGGCATCGATCCGAAGCGGAGACACTTGCCTTCCTGCGGTCTTGTCTCGACGCCTGGTCGAGCGGGACCCGCCACAGCTATGTCATCGAGGTCGGGGATGGACTGTCGGGTCCGGTCGGGGTGATCGACCTTTGCAACCGCGGCCACAGGGTCGATTTCGGCTACGTCATCGCCCGCTCCGTCTGGGGCCGGGGCTACATGACCGAAGCCTTGTCCAAACTCCTCGACTGGTCGCTCGACCAGCCACAGGTCTGGCGGGCTTCGGCCTTCTGCGATGTCGACAACGGCGCCTCGGCCCGGGTGATGGAGAAAGCGGGCATGGTCTTCGAGGGCATCCTGCGTCGCTACAGCATCCATCCGAACCTTTCCGACGAGCCCCGCGACTGCCGATTGTTCGCGAAGGTGCGGTCGGTGTCCAAGACCGGCACCGGATCGGGGCCGCCGCCCCAAGAGTGAGGGCGCAAAGCCCGCTTGCTCGAATCGGACGAATGTCGTGAGCTTGAAACCGCCGCTCTCGGCGGCCAGACCACAGCCTTCGGAGCGGCCCTTTCGATGGACGGAGCTCGCAGCCAAAGCATGGCGCTCGCCTTCGGCGGCCTGATCGCGCTGGCCGCGGCCATGGGCATCGGGCGCTTCGTCTACACGCCGATCCTGCCCTTCATGGAGCAGGCCCTGGGCCTCAGCAAAGCCGAGGCCGGGATCGTCGCCTCGGCGAATTTCCTGGGCTACCTGCTGGGCGCCCTGGGCGCGGCGGCGGGGCGCCTGCCAGGAGGGCGGCGGCTCTGGTTCCTGGCCGCCTTGGGCGTCAGCGCCGCCACCACTGCCGCCATGGGCCTGGCCGGCGCGGTGCCTGCCTTTCTCGCCCTGCGCTTCCTCGGCGGGGTGGCCAGCGCCTTCGTGCTGGTCTTCGGCTCCGCCCTGGTCCTCGACCGCTTGGCCCGGGCCGGGCGGCCCGGCCTGTCGTCCCTGCACTTCGCCGGGGTCGGCAGCGGCATCGCCGTCTCGGCCGGCCTGGTCTGGGGCCTTGGTGCCGCCGGCGCCGACTGGCGAGCGCTCTGGCTGGCCAGCGGCGCGCTATCGCTGCTCGCGCTGCTGGCCGCGCGGGCGCTGGTGCCGAGCGAGACAGAGCCGGCCGCAGCGCCGGCGGGCGACGGCGCGACCGCGGGCCGCGATCGCCGCCTGCTCGCCCTGACCCTGGCCTACGGGCTTTTCGGCTTCGGCTACGTGATCACCGCGACCTTCATCTCGACCCTGGTGCGGGGCACCCCGGAGATTGCCGCCCTGGAGGGCCTGGTCTGGCTGGTCGTCGGCCTGGCGGCGGTGCCCTCTGTGGCCTTCTGGGCCTGGCTCGGACGCCGCTGGGGCAACGACCGCAGCTTCGCCATCGCCTGCCTGGTCGAAGGCTTCGGGGTCGCGCTCTCCGTGCTGGTAAGCGGCGCGGTCGCCATCGTCGTTGCGGCCGCCCTGCTGGGCGGCACCTTCATGGGCATCACCGCCCTCGGCCTGATCAACGCCCGGGCGCTGTCCCGGGGCGACCCGCGCCGCAGCATCGCGATGATGACCGCCGCCTTCGGCCTCGGCCAGATGATCGGCCCCAGCTTCGCCGGCTACGCCTACCGCTTCGGCGAGAGCTTCCTGCTGCCCTCTTTGGTCGCCGCCGGCGCCCTGGTCGCCGCCGCCGCGCTGACCCCCAGGTTGCGGACCTAGCCCGCATTTCTCATCGTGGTCAGGGCAAAGCGCAACGGAACAGCGATCCGCCGGCGGGCGAAGCGTCCGGCAGGCCGGCGAGGCGCAGCATGTGCCAGGCCAGGGCCTGGTTGCTGGTGACCACCGGCTTGTCCAGGCGCGCCTCGGCCTCGGCGATCACCCCGGCCGTGCGAAGGTTGGTACAGGCGGCGAAGACCGCCTCGCAATCCGGCGCCGCGCCGACCTTGACGATGGCGTCGAGCACCGAGGCCGGCGCGATGCGCGCGACGACGGCTTCCTCGCTCTCCTCGAAGGAGCCGAAGGCGGCGATCTCCAGGCCGGTGTCTTCCAGGTTTCGGCGCATGGCCGCCGAGACCTCGGCGATATAGGGCGTGACGAAGCCGAGCCGCCGGATGCCGAGGGCGCGGCAGGCCGCCTTGACCGCGGTCAGGGGGTCGCTGGTCGCAACGCCGGGGCGGACCGAGCGGATCGCCTCTGCAACCGTGGCTTCCCCGATGACGGTCGCCCCCGACGTGCAGGCATAGCCGATCACGTCGAGGGCCGCGGTCGGCGGCAGCAGACGGGCGGCGGTCGGGATCTCGGCCCGCATTGCGGCCAGGCTCTCCGGGGTCACCTCGGCTCCGCTCGGCACCCGGCTGTGATAGAGCACGACTCCTTCGAGATCGACGAGGCCGCGGAACTCCGGCTCGACCGTCTCGTCCGCCTGCAGGACGATCAGGCCCAGCACCGCTCTCCGGCCGAAGCCCTCGTCGGAGTGGAATGCGAGCTTCAAACTCCGCTCCCCCATCGCCTATCCGATGACGGGCAGCTCGGGCGGCGCCCGCCGGGTCAGGAGCTCCGGCCCCGACTCCCGGATCACGATGTTCTCCTCGTGCACCATGACGCGCCCGGGCGCGAAGTTCATCCCGGGCTCCAGGGTCAGCACCATCCCTGGCTCCAGCCGCGTGTCATCCCAGGCCGTGTGCGAGGGCCACTCGGTGAGCTGGCTGCCCAGGCCATGGCCCAGGCGGCCGACGTCGTTGCCCAGCGCGCCGCCCGCCTCGAGGACCGCCTGCATGGCATGGAAGAGGTCGGCGCAGGTCGCGCCCGGCCGCGCCGCCGCCAGGCCCGCCTCGGTGGCGCGATGGGCGACGTCGTAGGCGCGACGCGCTTCGTCATCGACCTGTCCGAAGGCGAAGTTGCGATCGAAGTCACAGAAGTAGCCGTCGTAGACCGAGCCGGTGTCGAGGATAAGCACGTCGCCGCCGGCCAGCGCGCGTTCCGAGGGCGGCGAGATGATGTCGCCGTAGCCCCCGGGCCCGGCGCCGCCGACCAGATAGGGCACGTCGTCGACGCCGCGGCGCAGGCATTCGATCTTGAAGGCGCGGAAGGCCTCGATCTCGCTCTGGCCTTCGGAGACCAGCCGCGGCGCGGCGGCAAAGGCCTCGGAGACCCGGGCACAGACGTAGGCGATCTTGGCGATCTCCCGCTCCGACTTGACCCGGCGCAGGCGCCGCAGGATCGCCGTCGCGTCGGCGAACTCGGCCGCCGGCAGCGCCTGGCGCAGGCGCTCGAAGTCGGCCAGCGGCATGCGCAGGTGGGTTTCCTGCGCCATGGCCACGCCGATGCGCCCGCCGGCCCCGGCGAGTTCCGTGAGCGTGGCCGCGAGCAAGGTGACGCCGTCGTCCATGGGGTGCGGCGCCGACCAGGTGCGGATGTCCTCGACCCAGGTCCGCGCCATGGCCTCCGCGCCGATCTCGGGAATCACCGCGACCGGCTTGCCCCGCAAGGGCACGACCAGGAACCAGGGCCGGGTCGGACTCTGCCAGAACTGGGTCAGGAAGCCGGAGAAGTAGCGGAGCTCGACCTCGGTGGTCAGGAGCAGCGCCGCCAGGCCGTCCCGCGCCATCAATGCCCGGGCGCGCTCGAGTCGGCTTTCGAACTCGCTGTCGGGAAAGCCGCGCGGCGGCGGCGTCCCAGCTCTCTCCCCCGGCACGGCGCGCCTCCTGCCTTCGGATTACGGGGGGCGGGCGCCCGCCCTCCGGCATTGCGTGGTTCAGAGTGGCACGTCCGGACCCGCGTGCAAACGCTCCAAAGGCGGCACGCGCCCGGCGAGCGTCAGTCGATCACGACCAGGGTTCGGACCTCGATGCTCTCGCGCGGTGCCGCAGCCTCCGGCGTGGTCGGGTCCTCGAAGGCGGAGTGCGGGGTGAAGCGCGCGCGACCGTCGTCGAGGCTGTCCCAGCCCTTGATCAGCAGCACCTCGTCACGGGTCATCTGCGGCGCGTAGTACCAGCGCTGAGCGGGATGATGGGCCAGGTGATAGATCTCGCCGACCCGGTCCGGGAAGACCTGGTCGGTGGCGATCAGGTCGTCGGGACGCACGCTGTCGGCGTCGGCCAGGGCCAAGGGGGACCGCTCGACCGGGCCACGGATCGGCCGCCAGACGTTGACCTGGACGATCCGGGCGCCGGCGGCGGCGAGGCGGTCCGCCTCGGCCTCGCCGAGCAGGTCCTGGACCCGCTGCGGGCCGCTCTTGACCGTGTAGTCGACATGGACCTTGGTCGCCGGGCCGCGCAACCCGTCCGGATTGGGCGCGCCGGCGCCGCCGTCGGAGCGCCGGGTCACGTCGAAGACCACCACGCGGCTGGCGCCGAGCTCCCGGCGCAGCAGCGCCTCGATCTCCGGGATGTATGACTTTTCGACCGCTTCGTCGTCATAGAGGTCCGCGACTCCGGTCTCGTGGCGGCGCAGCACGAAGCCCTCGTGGTCGAGCGACAGGCTTTCGGCGAGGCCGCGCAGGTCATGGATGGCGACCTGGTGCGCCTCGGTCTCGAAGAAGACCTTCGGCGCGCCGCCGGTCAGCGCGGAGCTGTGGAAGGACGGCTTCTCGGCCTGGCGGCGAATGAACGTCAGCGCTGCGCGGATCGGCGCGACGGACAGCGGTGCGCTCTTCGACGTCTGCGCGAGGGAGACGGTCTGGTTCATGGCGGGGTCCTCGTTCAGCCCGGCCGCACGGCGGCCAGCGGTTTGCCTGCCGTCAGAATTGGGCCCGGCGACGGCCGGACGCCACCGACTTCGGCTCAGGGCAACTTGAACGAGATTCAAGCTATGACGGGGCCGCAGGCGCGACCTTGGCGCCCTCGGTCTCCGCCGCCGCCACCTCGGCCAGCCAGCGCGCCAGGCGCCGGGCCGCGGCGGTCGGCGGCTGCTCCGCCGGCCGGCAGAGATAGTAGCCGGCGCCGGTCGGGTCCGGGCCGCCGAAGGGTGCGATCAGGGTGCCGCGGGCCAACCGGTCGTCGACCAGGGGGCGCCGGCCCATGGCCAGGCCGTGCCCGCCCTCGGCGACTTGCAGCGCCTGCTCTGCGGCATCGAAGGTGACCGAGCCGGCGAGCGACGGCGGCTCGAGCCCGTGGGCCCTTGCCCACTCCTCCCACTCGTCCGGGAAGTGGGCGCTGACGATCAGCCGCAGGCCGCGCAGCAGCTCCGCCCTGAGCCTGCCTTCGACCGGTTCCAGGTAGCCCGGCGCGCAGACCGGCAGGGCCGCCTCCTCGAGCAGGAAGCTGGCCTCGACGCCCGGCCAGCGGCCCCCACCGTGGCGGATCGCCAGGTCCACCTGGTCGCGCAGGAGGTCGACCACGCGCGTCGTGGGGACCAGCTGCAGGTCGATCTCCGGCTGCTTGCGCTCGAAGTCGCCAAGCCGCGGGATCAGCCAGGTCGCGGCCAGGGAAGGCGGCAGAGTCAGGCGCACCACGCTGCGGCCGCTGGCCGGCAGGATGGCCTCGGTCGCCGCCTGTATCTGGCGGATCGCGGGATCGATCTGCTCGAGGTAGCGGCGGCCGACCTCGGTCAGCTCCGCCCGGGCGCCGGAGCGGTCGAAGAGCGAGGTCCGCAGGTAGTCCTCCAGCTTGCGGACCTGATGGCTGATCGCCGATTCCGTTATCCCCAGGCTTTCCGCCGCGTCGCGGTAGCGCTCGTGGGTCGCCGCCGCGTGAAAGGCCCGCAGCGCGGCGAAGGGCGGCAGGGACAGCCTCGGCCTGGACATCCGACAAGCTTGATCGAGACGCGAACGGGATTCAAGAGGGTCCGATGACCCCCGCCGAGCCCTCGGCGGTCGTCGCGCCGGAGCCGGGCAGGACGCGCGCGCCCGGGCGTCTCGCAAAAGGTGCCCCGGCGCGGGCCAGAGGGAACGGCAGCCCGCGCCGGGAAGTCCCGGTGCGGGTGGCTGGCGGGGACCCGCACCGAGGGAGTACAGGGAAGGCTGCACGCCTACTTGGCGTGAGGCACCGGCATCCGCCGCAGGGCTCGGCCGATCCTGCGGTCCGCCCCGGTGCATGGCGGGACGTTCTTTGCGGCCGCGCTCGCTTCGCCAAAGGTCGGCCGGAGCTCCGCTCTATGCCGAGCCGGCTGCGGCGTGGGGCGCCAGCGATCCGCGGCACCCTGCGAATCTGACGCCGAATGAAACACAAAACTTGCCAGGAGATGCCGTCTGGCGCGTCGGGCTGCGGCGCCGTCGCGCCCTTCTCCGGGCCCAACGCCCCAAGCCGCCGCGTCCGGGCGGGCAGACGACCTACCGGCCGCCGCCGTCCCCGGTCAGCAGGGCCTTGAACTTCGAGGGCTGGAGCCAGAGCCGGCCGTGGGCGGCCTTGGGGAACTTGATCATGATCGGCTTCAGCAGCCGACGGTCGAGGGCGACGGCCTTGCGGTAGGCGGCCAGGGCCTCCTCCAGGCGGCCCAGCTCCTGCAGGCAGTAGCCCAGGTCGCTGTGGCCTTGGGGATAGTCCGGCGCCAGCTCGACCGCGCGGCGACAGTGGGACAGCGCCTCCTCGAGGCGGCCCTGGGCGCGCAGCACGTTGCCCAGGCCGCTCTCGGCGATCCCGAACGCCGGATCCAGGGCGATGGCCGCGCGGTAGGCCGCCGCCGCAGCCTCGAGGTCGCCCTGCCCCTGGAGGACGTCGCCAAGGGCGTTCTGCCAGGGCGCCGATGCGGGGCGCAGCTCAAGCGCCCGGCGGTACTGCGCCGCCGCTTCGTCCCAGCGCGCGAGGTGCCGATAAAGGCCGGCCAGGGCGGCCCGGGCCTCGGCGTCGTCGGGAGTCAGGGCGAGCAGGGACGCGTAGGACTCGGCGGCCTCTTCGAGGCGACCCAGGCTCGCCAGGATCGAGGCCTGGTTGCGCCGGTAGACCGCGGTGTCCGGGCGCGCAGTCAGGGCCTGTGCGATCAGCGGCAGCGCGGCCGCCGACTCGCCCTTCTGGTGCTGGAGAAGCCCTAGGAGATGCAGGACATCGGGCTCCCCCGGCCAACGCAGCAGCAGCTCGCGGTAGAGCCGCTCGGCACCGGCGAGATCGCCCGCCTGCTGCAGCCGCAGCGCCTGCGCCAGCTCCGGCGGCGCGGCGCCGGCGCCGCCTCGTGGTGACCGATGTCCCGGCCTGGCGATGGTTTGGCCTCCCCGACTCGATGCCCTCAGAAAATCGCCGCCCTGCGCGCAGCGGTCAAGGCGTGGCCCGTTTGCTGGGACTCCTGCACCTTCACTCTATCCTTGCATCAATGACTTGCCGTACCGGGCGGGGCCAAGCGCGCTTCGGCGACTCCCCAGGCCGATGCTTCCGGACGATTCCAGGTCCTTTGGCCTCAACCGGATCGAAGGCTGCCCGGGCCGGCTCGGTCACTTTCGCTTAGGACATCGCTTGTACAACCGCAACGATAACGCGTTCGGCTGCCCTGATCCTGCACAGCGCCGCGACGTCGGCGCGATTGAACCAGCCCGGGCCTTCGTCGACGGCCGATGAACCGAATTTGAGGAAAAGATGCCGGGATATCGTCGCACCTTCCGACCCTTCGTCCCGCTCGGCGTTGCCATCGTGGCATTGCTGACGGCTTCCCCTGGCATGGAGGCGGCGGCGCAGGCCACGCCCAGCGCCGCGGTCGCAGAGACCTGCAGCTTCCCGAAGCCCTCGGCAAAGGCGACGATCGTGTTCGGCAGAACCGCCCCGACAAGGGCGCTTTCGAGCGTGGCGCTCGGTTCTCAAGATGACTTGACCTATGTCGCAGACGTGAGAGTCGACAGGGGAACCGGTCCCTTCTACGCGGTCTTGGTCGCCTCGGTGCCCGTGATTTGGGACGTCGAAGTCGAGGAGGGCGATATCGAACGTCTGGTCGTCATTGGCCCGGGCAAGCGCGGGCCGGTGCGCGCCGGAGTGCGGGGCGTGTCACCGAAAATGGTGAGCTTCGTTCCCTTGGAGGCCTGCCAGATCAGCGATGCCGTTCTCTATCGCAGCGAGCGGGACCACGTTCATCGCTTCCTAGAGAGCCACCTGGGAAAGCCGCCCGACGACATCGTAAGCTTCGGACGCGATACCAAGGTTATTGTCCTTGGACGTGCCGATTCTTCGACAGCCGGCCGCGCAGCCAGGATCGAAGCCTTCGATCCGCAGAAAGAGACAGGACAGCGCGAAGCCGGGAAACCGGGTCACGACATCGTCGAACAGCTGAAGGCCGAGATCCGACGATACTATCCAGGTGGCATTCGTGAGTTCTCACCCGAAGTCGTCATCGCGCCGGCAGAGGTCGAGCGCTATAGGCCTCTTCCCCACCTGGCAGGCCTCATCCAGCTCGTGGAAGATGGCGCAATCCGCGCGATATCCCCGGCCGAGGCCCAGGCTTGGCAGGACGGCGCAAGCAGGCCCTATCGGTTCCGGCTCTCCCCCGGTTTCCGGTACCGCCCTCGCGTTTGGCCACCGAGGTTTGTCGTAACGCGACAGATCCATCTCCCGGCGTACTTGGCCGGCCCCTTTTCGTCGAGCTTTCTGATCCCCGAGGGGGTTCCGGCGCCGAGTGGCAACCCCAGACACAGCTGCCTCTTCTTCATGGAAGGGTATCGCGTCTTGCCCATGTACTGCGTAGGCGAAGAACCGTCCGCCAGGTCTGCCGCTCTGGACCTGAAGCCCGACGAAGCGAAGGCTTGCCGGGTCTTCGAGCTCGACGACGACGAAGAGGTCGCAGCTCTGTCGATCTACGGCGGGAAGGACTCGGCGAGCTTCTCCAAGCGAAACAAGAAGGCAGGCGTGGACGTCCTTGTGAAACGGCCGGGCAGGACCGTCCTCGTCGTCAGCGGCCGTCTGCCGGTCGTCTGGAACATCCGATCCGCGGAAGGCGCTGAGGTCTCGGGAGTCTTGGCGATTGGATACGAGGGCAAGCAGGAGCTGATCGGCTTGCCGAAGAGCGTCCCCGTCCGTCACCTCTCGAAGAAAGACGTCATTGACGGGCGGCTTTGTTCGCCTGGAGAGTGGCTTCTCAACGCATACGTCGGCGGGCCCTTCGCGCTGGCCCTGGACGTCTACGTCCAGCGACTGACCGGGCGGCGGATCGACTGGCTCGATGGCACCGAGCGTGCCGAAGCCTTCGTGGTTCCATGATGACCGGCCTTGGGTTCCCGCTCACGGCGCCAGCGGACTCATCTTCTCGAAGGCCAACTTGGTCCCCTTCGGTTTAGGACAGGCTTTGTACAACCGGAGCCGCCAGACCCTGTGGCGCTTCGTCGAAGTGGAGAAGAACGTGCCGGTAAATCGTCCAGTCTTCCCAGGGTTCGCGCTGCTTGGCGCGGCTGCGACCCTTCTATTGACGGGCTACACGGCACCGCAGGCTGCAACCCCGGTCGAATGCAAGCTGCCGCAGCCCGCCGAGGGAGCGGAGTTCGTTCTCGCCAGCAGCCACCCCTCGAGTCCACTGTCGAGCGTAGCGCTGGGCTCACAGAACGTTGTCACCTACGTGCGCGAGGTCAGGATCGACAGGGAGGCCGGGCCGCTTTATGTCGTCGTCCTCGCGCCCGTGCCCACCGTTTGGAAGGTCGACGCGCAGGACCACGACCTCGACCGACTCATCGTCGCCGGCCCGGCCGCTCAGGGTGCCACCCTGGCCGGGGTAAGCGGGTTGCCGCCGGAAAAGGTGACCTTCGTTCCCTTGGAGGCCTGCGGGCTGGGTCTCGCCAGCCGGGACCGTCGCAGCCTGGATGACGCGCGCCGGGCCTTGACGTCGCAGCTGGGCCGGCCTCCCGATCACACGTTCACCATCGGCAGTGGAGGCGACAGGTTCGTACTCGGCCGCTCCGATCGCAAGGCCGACGAAGGCTCAGACCTGGAGAGCTGGTACGAATCCGACCCCCGGGCGGCGGCATGGCGCCAGCGCCAAGCCACCAAGCAGAGCTACGACTTCGCCGACGAGCTGCAGGCGGAGTTCAGGTTCCGCTTTCCCGGCGGAGTCCGCGAGCTCAGGCCCGAGGAGATCCTCTCGCCCGTCGCGGTCGAGCGCTATGAGCTTCTCCCCAAAGCGCCTGGACTGCTGCAGCTCGTTGAAGCCGGCGCGCTCCGCCGGATGTCCCCGGCAGAAGCGCGGGCCTGGCAGGAGGGCGCCAGCAGGCGCTATCGGTTCCGGCTCTCGCCGGACTTCCGGTATCGCCCCCGCAATTGGCCGCCGAGGTTCGTCGTAACGCGCGAGATACGGCTGCCGTTAGGCTTCGTCGGTAGCCTCAGGTCGAGCTTCTTGGTCCCGGAGGGCGTTCCGCAACCTGAAGGGAACCTCGGCCACGACTGCCTCTTCTTGATGGAGGGATTCCGCGTATGGCCGAACTCTTGCGCAGGAGAGGCATTCATGGCCCGGCAGGCGATACTGTCCTTGCCACCCGACATCGCCGGAAACTGCCGGGCCCTGGAACCCGGCAGCGACGTTCACATCGCCGCGCTGTCGGTCCACTCTGCCAGGACCCGACCAAGCGGATCGGGGCGGGGCAGGAAGGCGCGCTTCGACATCCAGGTCAACCGTCTTGGCCGAACTCTGCTCGTGATCAGCGGCTACAACTCCGCCGAATGGCGGGTCCGGTTCGGGTACGGTACGGTCATCGCCGGCGTCATCGCGTTGGCGCACGACGAGGAGCAGGTGATCACCGGACTGCCGAGGACCGTGCCAATCCTTCACATCCTCAAGGACCAGATGCACGACCGCCGGCGTTGCTCTCCGGGATCGGCGCCGCTCTCGGCACACCGGGGCGGGCCCTTCGCGCTGGCGCTGAACGTCTACGTCGAGCGTCTGACGGGGCGAGAGATCGACTGGCTCGGTGGTCCCGATAGCACGGGCCGTTTCCTGGTTCCCTAGTGTGGTGGTTCTCAATGGCGCGCCTTCGCGTCTTGCCGGGAGGCTGGCGCCAACGCCCAGGGACAGCCTGCTCCTGGCGCCTTGCCAAGGGTCGACAAGGCGGCGGGCCCAGAACCCATCATTGGCACGCCGATCTTGGTTCTGAAGCCTGCTTCGGTCACTTTCGCTTAAGGACACAGCCTGTAGAACCTGAGCCAGCAGGCCGCGCGCCCTCCGACTCCGGCTTCTTCGACAAGACCTGAAGTGCCGAACGCCTTCGCGCGGGGCCGAAGGAATGAATTCGAGGATAGAATGCCGATAGTTCGTGCCGCGCACCAACCTTCGAGACGGCTCGCTGCTGCCGTTCTTGCCATCTTGATGGCCGGCTGTGGGACTGAGGCGGTGACGCAAACAGGCGCCAGGGCCACGGTTGAGAAGGGCTGCCGCCTGCCGCGACCCTCGGAGACGGCGGCGGTCGTGTTCAGCAGCACCGTCCCGACCGGCGCGCTGTCGACCGTAAGGCTGGGCTCTCAGGACATCACTACCTACGTCGCAGACGTGAGGGTCGAGAAGGGATCCGGGCCTTTCTATGGAGTCCTCGTTTCTCCAAGGCCTGTGATCTGGAACGTCGAAGCCAAGGGGGATGACCTTGATCGGCTGGTCATCATCGGCCCGGCCAAGCACAACTCGCTGAAGGCCGGTGTCCGCGGCGTGGTGGCGAACAAAGTGACCTTCGTTCCGTTGGACGCCTGCCAAATCAAAGAGGGCATTATCTACCGGAGCGAAAAGGACAAAGTCCGTCGGTTCCTGGAGGGCCGTCTGGGCCGGCCGCCCGACCACATCGTCGGCCAGGATCGCAGGGCCAAGACCATCGTACTTGGCCGCAGCGCCTCGAGAGACGCGGACGGCGCGAGCCTCGGGGCCTGGACGGAATCCTATAGCGAGGAGGCGCGGAGACGGGCCCACCAAGCCCCAAATCCCAAAGATCCCATCGCCGACCAGCTGAAATCGGAGATCCTCCGCTTCTACCCCGGCGGCATCCGGGAGCTCGCACCCGCAGAGGTCCTCTCACCCGTGAAGGTCACGCGCTATAGGATCCTTCCCAACCAGGCGGGGCTGCTCCAGCTCCTGGAAGACGGCGCGATCCGAGAGACCTCCCTTGACGAAGCCCGGGCCTGGCAGGACAGCGCCAGCAAGCCCTACCAGTTCCGCCTGTCGCCCGACTTCCGCTACCGCCCCCGCAAATGGCCGCCGAGGTTCGTCGTGACACGGCAGATCCAGCTGCCGCCGGTGATGGGCGGCGCCCATTCGTCGAGCTTCCTGATACCGGTGGGCGTTCCGGAGCCCAGAGGCGATCGCGGCCACAACTGCTTCTTCTACATGGAGGGGTCTCGCGTCGGTCCCGAGACCTGCGCGGGCGTGGAGCCAAAGGCCAGGTTGGCAGCCCTTGCATTGCCGCCCGACCACGCGAAGACCTGCCGCGCCCTGGATGTCGGCGATGATGTGCATATTGCCGCTCTCTCCGTGCATGGCGCCGAGAAACAATCAAGCTCATCTCGGCGGGGGAGGAAGGAAGAAGTCGACGTCCTGGTAAAGCGGCGCGGAAGAGTCCTGCTCGTGGTCAGCGGCCATCGGTCGGTCGCCTGGACGGTTCGTCCCGCCCAGGGCGCAGACATCGTCGGGGTTCTGGCCATCGGACTAGAGCGGCCGCAGGAGGTGACCGGACTGCCGAAGAACGTCCCGATACGGCACTTCCTGAAGGACGAGGTCGAGGACGGCCGCCTTTGCTCACCCGGGGCAGGGTTGGTCGTAGCCTACAAGGGCGGGCCTTTTGCGCAGGCCCTGAACGTCTACGTCCAGCGTCTGACAGGTCGAGAAATCGACTGGATTGACGGTGCCGCCGCCGCTGACGAGTTCGTGGTACCATGAGGTACGCCGGCCGTCATCACGCAGGTCTCGGATAGAGGCCGCCCGACCGCACCGGGTGAGCGATTCGACCGAGCTTCTTGGCGAGCCGCCAATCGTAGATGACGGTCGTAGGTTCGCTTGGGCCCGGCCGCGGCGGCCCGCTCAGTCGCGGACGATCTGAACCGAGCAGCGGGCGTGGCGGGCGACGCGGGCGGTGTTGGGGCCGAGCAGGTAGTCCTTGAGCGAGGGCCGGTGGGCGGCCATGACGATGATCTCGGCATCGACCTCGTTGGCCGCGTCGACGATCTTCTCGTAGATCGTGCCGTGCGCGGCGATGATCCCGCCGAAGAACTCCTTCGGAACGTGCTCCTTCGCCAGCTCCTGCATGCGGTCCTCGGCCTGCTTGACCAGGTCCTTGATGTCGAACTCGATGGAGCCGTGCTCCTCGCCGCGGATCGCGTAGCGCCAGTCGATGCCGGAAACGATGTGCGGCACCACGGTCATCAGCCAGACCTCGCCCTTCAGGATCTTGGCCTGGTCGACGCCGGCCGGCAGCGCCTTCGCCCAGGTGCTCTTGTGCTCGAGGTCGATGGGAACGAGCACCTTCTTCTTCTCAGCCATGGCGGGTCTCCTCGATCCCTAGTCGTTGGGCCCTAGTCGGTGGGCTTGGCGGGCGTGATGTGCAGATCGGCCGGCGGCTCCTTGAGCCGCGCCTTGGGGGCCCGCGCGAAGAGCAGGTAGATCATCCAGGCGAGGAAGGCCGTCGCCAGGATATTGATCAGCGAGGTCGGCAGGTCCGCCACGAGGGGCTGCGGCCCTTCCTCCAAGGCCGGCCGCAAGGCGGCGGCCACGGGCGCGGCGGGATCGACGACCTCGGTGCTGCCCAGCGCGGCGGCCAGCTTGCGTATGGTCTCCGCCGGGATCGGCTGGGTCGCGGCCGTGCCCGTGGTCCCAGGGCCCTGGGCGCCGAAGGCCTCGCGCAGGCTGGACGGCCCGGCCAGGACCATCTGGGTGCTGAGGGTCTCGACCGCTCCGGCCTGTCCGGGATAGGTCCCGGCCGGCACCTTGGCAGGCCGCAGGAAGGAGAAGCGGATCGGCGCGTTGCCCTGGCTCCAGCCCTCGACCGCCAGGAGGCGGTAGCGGCCCGTCTCCATGATGTCGAGCACTGCGCCGTCGCCCAGCGGCGCCATCACGAAAACCGCGTCGACCAGACCCTTCGACATCGCCTCGACCTGGGCCTTGAGGTCGCCGGACTCCCCGGAGATCAGCTCCACGCCGCCGATGTCGAGGCCGGCGAGCACGTTGCGGGCGATCCGGTCGGAGGCCGATCCGGCCTCGCCGACGCCGAGGCGCTTGACCTCGGCCAGGGCGGCGGCACCGCTGCCCGGAACCATGACGTGGGCCAGGCGATAGCCGACCACGCCCAGCGCCTCGGCCGAGCTGGACAGCACGGCCGCCCCGTCGTCCAGGGAATAGAAGGACTCGGTGCCGACCACGGCAAGGCGCGCCGCGCCCGAAGTCACGAGATCGAGCGGGTTGGCCGCCCGCGCGACCTCGATGCTGCGTTTCGGGAAGACCGCCTTGGAGGCCCGCACCGCCCGGCCCGCGGGACCGGAGAGGGAATCCAGGCCGCCGAGGGCCACGGTCAGACTTTCGGCGCCGCCCGCAGCCTCCGCGGTCTCGTCGACCAGGCCGGCATCGGCCAGGAAGGCCAAGGCGACCGCCGGGACGCTGCGGCCTTCGAGCTCGACCTGGGCGATCAGGCCGCGCATGGCATCGGCGGTGACCTGATCCTTCAGCAGGGTCATGGCACCGGAGAGCTTCGGGAAGCGGGCCAGCGCGTCCTCACGGACCAAAGGCGAGGGCTCGTAGACCGGGAAGAAACTCAGGTCGTCCTCCAGCACCGCCAGGTCGAAGGCGGCGATCTGGGAATCGGTGCGGAAGAGCTCGGCCACCTTGACCTCGCCGTCGAGCAGGGCCTGGACGATCTTGTCCTTGCCGCCGTCGTCTAGGGAATAGGACTGGACCTTGCCCTCGGTCAGACCGTAGCGGCGGATCATCGCCCCGAGGCCGTCCAGCGGACGCTCGAGGAAGTCCGTGTCCGTCGCGATCTCCAGCGGCCCCAGGCCGGCCAGGTCGGAGATTTTCGCGACTCCGAGCGACTGCGCCTCCTCGGGCCGCATGACCAGGACGTAGTCGTTGGAGAACCCCAAGGATTCGCCCCAGGTCAACTCCAAGGGGCCGTAGAGCTCGCGCACCCGGGCCAGGGCCGCCTTGCCGTCGGCCATGGCCGGCTGGCCGAGATAGACCAGGCCGGTGCCGTTGTATTCCGGATAGAGGTCGATCTTGCCCTGCTTCAGAGCCTCGAAGACCTCCGCCGAGCGGCCGTAGGGAATCGCGCGCTGAACCGTGATGCCTTCGCGCTCGGCCAGCTGGGCCAGCATTTCGGCCATCAGCATGTTCTCGGTGAAGTTCTTGCCAGCGACGCGCAGGACCGGCGGCTCCTCCTCGCAGGCCGCGAGCCCGAAGGCCGCGGCGGCCAGCAGCAGACCCGCCAGCGAACGACGAAGGGACGGCACAGAAAGGCGTTTCATGTCCATGATCCTCCTCCCCTCATTCCGCCGGCGTCTTGGCATCGGACGCTTCCTGGGCCCGGGCCATGCGTTGCGCCAGGCGCAGGTCGCGCACCTCCGCGCTCTCGTCTTCGCGCAGCGCCCGGAAGAAGCCGACCAGCTGGACGAAGACGATGAAGGTGAAGGGCACCGCCCCGGTGATCGCCATGGCCTTGGCGACCGAGACGCTGCCGGAGACCAGCACGCCGAAGGTGATGGCCGACATCAGGATGCCCCAGATCAGCTTGGTCCTGACGTCCGGGTTGAGATTGCCGTTGGTGGTCATCATCGAGACCACGAAGGTGCCGGAGTCGGCGCTGGTCACCAGGAAGATGAACACCAGGATGACGGCGAGGATGTTAAGCACGGCCGTTCCCGGCAGGTATCCGAAAAAGGCATAGAGTGCGGCGCTCACGTCCTCGAAGACGATCTCCGCCAGACCACCGCTCCCGAACATCTCGATGTAGATCGCCGCGCCGCCGAAGACCGCGAACCACAGCATGGAGAACACGGTCGGCGCCACGACGACGCCAAGGACGAACTCGCGAATGGTTCGGCCACGGCTGATCCGGGCGATGAAGATGCCGACGAAGGGCCCCCAGGCGATCCACCAGATCAGGTAGGTCAGGGTCCAGCCGTGGGTCCAGCCGCGCAGGCTGTCGTCGTAGGAGAAGATCCGGAACGACATATAGACGAACTGGCTGAGGTAGTCGCCGAAGCTGTTGACGAAGGCATTGAAGATGAAGGTCGTCGGCCCGGCGAAGAGCACCACCAGCATGATCACGATCGCGATCACCATGTTGATGTTCGAGAGGATCTTGATGCCCTTGTCGACGCCGGTGCAGGCCGAGAGCAGGAAGGCGATGGTCATGACGATCAGGATGCCGATCGCCACCGCCAGCGAGTTGGGGTCGGTGCCGAAGACCTCGGCTAGGCCGGAGCGCACCATGATGGTGCCCATGCCCAGCGAGCCCGCCAGCCCGAAGACCACGGCCATGACCGCGACCACGTCGGCGACCATCGAGACCCAGCGGGTCACCTGGTCGCCCAGCAAGGGCCGCAGGGAATACTCGATCGGCGTGGAGACCATTGAGGGCGCGTCCTTGCGGAACACGAAGTAGGCGATGACCAGGGCGCAGACCCCGTAGATCGCCCAGGCGTGGAAGCCCCAGTGCAGATTCGTGATGGCGAAGGCCGTGCGCGCCGCCTGGGTGGTCAGGCCCTCTTCCCCGGGCGGCGAGTAGAAGTGGTACATCGGCTCGGCCACGCCCCAGAACAGCAGGCCGGAGCCCATACCGCCGGCGAAGAGCATGGCGATCCAGGAGCCGGTGGAGAACTCCGGCTCGTCGTCGTCGTGGCCGAGCTTGATGTCGCCGTAGGGACCGAGCGCGAGGTAGACGCTGAGCAGCACGAACATCGTGCAGGCCAGCATGAACATCCAGTCGAGATAGTTGAGGGCGCCGCTGGTGAGGGCGACGGCGGCCCCGGTGACCTGATCCGGCGCGACCACGCTCCAGATCCCGATGATCGCGCTCAGCGCCACGGAGACGATGAGTACGGCGTTCTTCGCCATCGCGCTTCCCCCTCCCCAAGACCGCTTGTTATTGATTATCAGTTTTATTGAAGCACAGGTTTTGAAGCTTGTCATATCGGGCGGGGGCGGCGACGCCCGGCCGCTATGCGAAGGGCCGCGAAATCGGCAAGGCCCGCCGAAGAAGAGGTGCAACGCCGTGCCGCGCCTATAAGACGCTTAGGGGGCGCCGAGAGCGGGCTGATTTGAAGTCCATGCGGCTTCAAATCATCCCGCTCTACTTCAGCAGTCTAGAGAACGATTCAGACATGAGATCGACTCGACCTCATGTCGTTGTGCCCTAGATCAAACTGCGCTCAACTGGACTCAATTGAGCGCAGATAATTTGATCTATTCCATATTGATAGAGCAGCCTATCTGCGTTCGAATGAACGCAGGCTGCGTTAGTCGAGCACGGCGGGCCAGTTCTGGTCGCCTTTGGCGATGTTGCCGGGGATGTCCTCTTCCCAGGTCTTCTGGACCGACCGGCTGTAGTTCAGATAGAGCTTGCCGTCGACAATCCGCCAGGCCTCCGGGTCGGTCGAGGCGGTGTAGCCCTGGGCCACGGCCCAGGCGCAGTAACCGCCGTACTGCGGCGCATAGGCCTCCGGATCGGCCTTGAAGGCGGTCAGGTTGGCCGCGTCGGCGAAACGCCAGGTGGCGCCCCGCCACTCGTATTCCAGGTCGCGACGGCCCTCTACCGGTTTGCCTTGGGTGAAGTAGGCCACCGGGTCGTAGCCGCTGACTGCCAAGCTGCTGAAGGTGCCGGTGTAGATCGGATCCTTGGCGAGAGCCGGGGTGACGGCGGCCGGCAAGGCCACGGCGACGGCGAGCCACAGAGCGGCGAGTAAGGCACGAAACATATGGTTGGGTCCTCTTTCGGCTGTGATGCGACGTGTCCGCAACAGAACTTGGCCCCCGAGCCCAGCCGAACAAGTCAACCGCTGATCAATAAAACGTCAGCGCCGCGGACAAGAATCGGGATGCGGCAAGCCCGCGGCCGCCTGACGCTGGGTCGATACCGGCCGCCGACCCGGAAGGATGCCACATGGCACGGCTAGACGGCTTGAACTTGTTCGAAGGCAGCGACGGCGGAGACATGGAGCGGATCGAGACGATCGCCCGGTCGTGACCCTGCGCAGGACCTTCGCCGACAGTGCCGAAGCCCATCCGCAGGGCTCGAGGCCCCAGGGCCGAAGACCCGCCCCTGGGACCCGGTAAGCAAGACCCGAGCGCCGAGATCAGCGAACCACAAGGCAGGTGCAGGGCGCGGCGTGGTTGACCTTGTAGGAGACGCTGCCGGCCAGAAGGCCTTGGACCTCGCCCAGACCGCGGCTGCCCAAGGCAATAAGGTCGGCCTTCTCGCTTTTCGCGGTGGCGAGGACCGCACGCGCCGGGTCGTCGTCGACGAGCCGCGTCTCGAGCTTGTCGACGGACTTTGCCCTGGCCAGCTCCGCACCCTGTTCCAGAATCCCCTCCCCGATCGCCTTCAAAGCGGCTTCGGAAATCGCCGCCGCGAGCAAGCCCGCGCCCGACCCCATGGCGACCAGGCGCTCCGCCATTTCCAGCTCCTCGCGCACCTCCGCGCCGAGGCGCTCCGGATCGACGGCGGCCCGGAGCTGTGCCGCGGTCGCCTCGCGGCGCAAGGCGTGCAGCAGCACAAGCTTTGCGCCGTACCTGGCGGCAATGTCGCTGGCCAGCTCGACCGACTTGGTCGCATGGGCGGAGCCGTCGGTGGCCGCGAGGATGGTCCCGAGGCCCCGGAAGCCGGCCTCGCCCTCCGCGCGGTGCACGGTCACGCAGGCGCAAGGCGCGAGGTGGAAGACCTTGTGCGACACGCTGCCGAGGAAAAGGCCCTCGAGCTCGCCGTAGCCGCGGCTGCCCATCACGATGAGGTCGGCCGACTTGTGTTTCGCATGATGGAGGATGCGCTCGCCGGCATCGCCGAAATCGATGACGCTGTCGCCGGTCTCGACTCCGACCTTCGCCGCGGCGGCCTGGGCCTCGCGCAGGATCTTATGGCCCAGGTACTCCAAGACGCGCAGATGTTCCGAGAGGTGCGGATGGATGCCGGTCTCGTCTCCCCGGTCCTCGGCCTGGGCGAGCTCGCGGGCAGCGGAGTCGTAAAGATCTTGAGGCACGTCCCCGTCGCGCAGGCCGACGTGCAGCAGGATCAGCCGGGCATTGTAGACCTTGGCGAGGTCGACGCTGAGGTCGAGCGCCGCCCCCGCATGGCGGGAGCCGTCGAGCGGGGTCAGGATGGTTCGAATCATGCAGCCATGGAGCACCCCTCACCGGGCGGGCGCATTGATCCTCGTCAAGGGCGCGGCGATGCCCCTGAGGCGCGGCTTAGATCGTCGCGACCGGCTGGTTGAGGGCAAGGTAGAGAAAGAAAGCCCCGAAGACGCAGATCGCCAGGGAGCCGAGGACGGCCAGGCCGCGGCCGATACGGTCCTCCCAGACCGAATCCTGGCCGGCGAGGCGGACCGCGAGCCTGCGCGAGGTCACGGCCAGGATGCCCAGCGCCGCAACGGTCAGGGCCGTCCCCAGGGCCATGGCGAAGGTGGCGCCGACCCCGGCCAGGAAGATGCCCTGGGCCAGGGTGAAGAGCAGGATGATCACCGCCCCACTGCAGGGCCGGATGCCGACCGAGAGCACCATCGGGACGAAGCCGCCCAGAATGCCACGCGCCTGCCGTGGCTGCGTCTCCGCCAAGGCCGGCGAGCGCCCATGGTCGTCATCGTGATCGTGGCCTGGGTGACCGTGATCGTGGCCGCAGCCGATCTTGCCGCGCAGGGCGGCGACCAGCATCCAGAGGCCGAGCAGGATGATCAGCCCGTAGCTGGCGATCTCCAGCAGCTGCACCTTGGCGGCGGCCTCGCGGCGGGTCAGGTCGAGCGCGAGGGCCAGCAGGCCGACCAGAGCGATGGCCGAGAAGGCCTGCACCAGGGCCGTCAGGAAGGAGAGCTGGATGCCGCGCCGGATCCGGCTTTCCTGGGCCAGCAGGTAGGAGGAGATCACCACCTTGCCGTGACCCGGGCCGGCCGCGTGCACGACTCCGTAGAGGAAGGAGAAGAACAGCAAGGTCGCCAGCGGCACCAGGGACTCGCCGCTCTTGAGCTCGCGCACCAGCCCGGCGAGGTCGCGCTGCAGCTCCTGTTGCAGGCGGGCGATCTCGAAGCGGGTCCGATGCCAGAACCCGACCTCCGGCGCGGCGGATTCGGCCTCGGCCGGCGGCAGGCCGGGCAGGCTCTGCGCGGCCACCGGCGCCAATGAAGCCGGCGCCAGACCCAGCAGGAGGCTCAAGAGGATCAGGCCGGCGAACCGACGCCCGCTATGAGACATCGCAGCCGATCTGGACGTAAAGAGGATTGACCATGCCGAAATAGATCGGGTTGAGCTTGTCTTCGACCAGGGCCGGCCGGCAGCCGCCCGGCAGGTTGCCGGTGACCCGCAGCTTGCGGGGAGAGCCCACGTTGAGGTCGATGTAATAGGTCTCGTCGTAGAAGCCGACCCCGAAGGTCGTCTCCCGGGGATCGAGGTTCTCCGGCAAGGGGACGTCGAAGGCGTATTGCAACCGGTCGCCGTTCATCTCGGCGACGAAGTTCTCCACCGCCTCGACCTTGAGGTTATCCGGCAGCAGGGCGCCGATCTTGAGATGCGTGAAGTAGCTGTACTCCTTCAGCCCCTCGTGGCCGTTTTCGAGAATCGCCAGCTCCTCCCGGTCGAGCCGCTTGTTGCCGTTGACGTCGAAGTCCTGGACCGCAAAGGCGCTGTAGTACTCGTCAAAGAGCCAGACCACCCGCAGGCCCTTCAAGACGTTGCCCTGGAAGCTGAGTTCGAGCGACACGTCGATCCAGACGTGAGGATGCGCCCGCGGGCTGCCGAGCGGCGACAGCAGGGCCGTCAGCCCGAGCAATACGGCGAGGACCAAGCCCTTCGGCAGTGCCGTCCTGCGGTCCGAACGCTTTGGCATCGATATCACCTGCCTCCAGCTTTGATGCGGGCAAGACTTGAAGGGAAAATAGGCCGGAAACCGTAAATGTCGAGTGACTTATGAGAGCCAAGGGCCGCGGCTCGGCGGCCATTGCGGCAGGTCAAGGCGGGCACGATGGCGATCTGGCCATTCTCCACACGACCTGTCATCTTGCCGGGATGAAGCGGATGCCCAGCGCGAAAGGCGGACGACGTCGGACGGGAACCGCGGTGCTGGCCGCCTTCGCCCTGATGCTGCAGGCGCTTGGCGGTCTGCCGGCCGGCGCGGAGGGTGCGGAGGCGGCGCCCCTTCCCATCGACGCCCTCGTGATCTGCACGCCCGAGGGCATCCGGATCCTGGGTTCGGACGGCGCACCGCGACAGGTGCCGGAGGGTGGTGCGCCGGCCGCAACGACCGATCCCTGTCAGATCTCCTGCCCGGCCGAGAGCTGTTGCTCCGCCCTGAGCGTCGCCGTGGCCACGCCGGCTTTCGCGCCCGCGAAGGCCCTCGCCGTCCCGGGCATAGCCCCGGCCCCGCGCCACCGGCTTTTTCCGCTGGCGAAGCCCGGCCGCGGGCCGCCGGTCCGAGCCTAGCCGCAGACCTTCCAGTCCGCCGCCCGCCGGGGCGGCCGAACCAAGACATACCGACGAGGAACACCATGCTTCGATACCTTTCGCTGCCGGCGATCCTGCTGGCGACCGCCTTGCTCTCCAACCCGGCCGCCGCGGGCGACTACACCCTCGGCGACCTGACCGTCCACAAGCCCTGGGCGCGCGCCTCCATCGGCCAGGCCCAGGCCGGCGCCGCCTATCTCACCGTCATGAACAAGGGCTCCCTGCCCGACCGGCTGATCGCCGCCGAGGGTACGGTGGCCAACCGCATCGAACTGCACACCCACATGATGGACGGTGGGGTCATGAAGATGCGACCGGTTCAGGCGATCGAGGTCGCGCCCGGCGAGCCGGCGGTGCTCAAGCCTGGCGGCCTGCACGTCATGCTGATGGGCCTGAAGGCACCCCTGGTCAAAGGCGAGAGCTTCCCGCTGACCCTGGTCTTCGAGAAGGCCGGCCGGATCGAGATCGAGGTCCCGATCGGCGAGGGCACGGCCATGGAGCACCAGATGGACCACGGCAAGACCCACAAGAAGGGCTCCTGACCCCGCGGCCCCGGAGCGCACCGCCGCGCGGCGTTGCGCTCCGCCGGGCGCTCCTTGGTCTTACACCACCGGCTTGATGTCGCTGCCGAAGCGTTCCTGGATCCGGCGCAGGAGCTGATCACGGACCTCGCGGTAGGCGTGCAGGCGGGTCTCGCGGCTGCCCTCGATCAGGCTGGGGTCCAGCACCCGCCAGAACTCGACCTCACAGGCCATGGTCCGGGTCAGCTCGACCGCGCGGTGCTGGGCCTCGGGCGAGAGCGAGACGATGAGGTCGTAGGAGGTGTCCTCCAGCTGGTCGAAGGACTTGGAGCGGTGCCGGGAGACGTCGATGCCGATCTCCTCCATCACCGCGACCGCGAAGGGGTCGACCTCGCCGGCGCGCACGCCGACGGAATCGACGTAGATCCGATGGCCCAGGAGGTGCTTCAGCAGGCCCTCGGCCATGGGCGAGCGGATCGCGTTCTGGCTGCAGGCGAAGAGAACGCTGTCGGGAAAGTCGCCCAAGTCCGGCTAGCCCCGTATGTGCAGCACGCAGATCAGGGTGAAGAGCCGCCGGGCGGTGTCGAAGTCGATCTCGATCTTGCCGTCCAGGCGCTCGCGCAGAAGCTCGGAGCCCTCGTTGTGGAGGCCGCGCCGGCCCATGTCGATGGCCTCGATCTTCGAGGGGCTGGCGGTCTTGATCGCCTCGAAATAGCTCTCGCAGATGGCGAAGTAGTCCTTGACGATCCGCCGGAAGGGCGAAAGCGGCAGTGTCACCGTGCCCAGCGCGCTGTCGGCCTCGTTACGGATGTCGAAGAGCAGGCGGTTCTCCTGCAAGGCCAGGTGCAGGTGATAGGGGCCGTGGTAGTCGCCGACCGGGGCGAAGCGGTTCTCCTCGAGCAGGTCGTATATGGCGACCGCGCGCTCGTGCTCGACGTCCGGGCTGCGCCGGACGACGCTCGCCTCGTCCAGCGTGATATTGGCGATGAATTGCTTTTCCGCACGCCGGTCGCTGCTCATCCCGCCTCCGGGCCAGCTCCTAAGGGGTAGAAGTTCGCGCCGGAACGGCACCCGCGGGCGAACCGCTCGAAGTATGCGGCGCGGAGGGAAGGACTCAAGCCTTTCCGTGGCCTGGGCAGGCGCCTAGCCCTCGGCCTCTGGGTCCAGGCGGATCGCCACCGAACGGGCATGGGCGCGCAGGCCCTCGGCCTCGGCCAGGCGGACCGCGGCCGGCCCCAGGCGCCGCAGGCCGTCGATGTCGCAGGCGATGATCGAGGAGCGCTTCATGAAGTCCAGGGCCGAGAGGCCGGAGGAGAAGCGCGCCGAGCGGTCGGTCGGCAGGACGTGGTTGGGCCCGGCCAGGTAGTCGCCTAGGGCCTCGGGCGTGAAGCGGCCGAGGAAGATGGCCCCGGCGTTGCGGATTCCTGCGGCCAGGGCCTCCGGCTCGGCGACGGCGAGCTCAAGGTGCTCCGGTGCCACCCGATCGACCAGCGGCGGGGCCTCTTCGAGGCTGTCCAGCAGGATGACGGCGCCGTGATTCTCCCAGGCGGCACCGGCGATGTTCGCCTTGGGCAGCGAGCGAAGCTGCTCGAGCAGCGCGGCCTCTACGGCCCCGGCGAAGGCCGCATCGTCGGTCATGAGGATCGACTGGGCCACGGCATCGTGCTCGGCCTGAGCCAGGAGATCGGCAGCAATCCAATCCGGCCGGCTGGATCCGTCGGCGACCACCAGAACCTCGGAGGGCCCGGCGATGGAATCGATGCCGACCGTGCCGAAGACCTGGCGCTTCGCCTCGGCGACGTAGGCGTTGCCCGGCCCGACGATCTTGTCGACCCGCGGGATCGCGGCGGTGCCGTAAGCCAGCGCCCCGACCGCCTGGGCCCCGCCGACCCGGTAGATCTCCTCGATGCCGGCAATGCGCGCCGCGGCCAGGACCAAGGGATTCACCTCGCCGCCCGGCGTCGGCACGGTCATGACGATGCGCGGCACCCCGGCCACGACCGCCGGCACGGCGTTCATCAGCACCGATGAGGGATAGGCCGCCAGGCCGCCGGGCACGTAGAGCCCGGCGGCGCCGACTGCGGTCCAGCGGTGGCCCAGACGCAGCCCGGCGGAGTCCTTGTAGTCCAGGTTCTCGGGCAGCTGGCGCCGGTGGAAGTCGCGGATCCGCTCGGCGGCGAGGCTCAGGGCCTCCAGATCGGCCGGATCGCAGGCCGCCGTCGCGGCCGCGATATCCTCCGCGCCGAAGCGCAGGGTCTCGGGCGTCAGGCTCAGGCCGTCAAGCTGCTCGGTCAGGGCGATGACGGCGGCGTCGCGCTCGTCCCGGACCCGTGCCAGGATCTTTGAAACGACCTCGCCGACATCGTCCTGCGGCGCCCGCAGCGCGCTCAGGAAGGCGTCGAAGGCGGTCTCGAAGCCGGGATCGCGGGTATCCAGCCTATGCGGCATCGACCGCCTCCTGGAAGCGCCCGATCCAGCGGTTGATCTCCTCCGGGCGGGTCTTCATGGCGGCGCGGTTGACCACCAGGCGCGAGGAGACCTCGGCAATCTGCTCGACCTCGACCAGATCATTGGCGGCCAGGGTCGCGCCCGAGGAGACCAGGTCGACGATGCGCCGGCAAAGCCCCAGGGTGGGCGCCAGCTCCATGGCGCCGTTGAGCTTGATGCATTCGGCCTGAACCCCGCGCCGGGCGAAGTGGCTGCGGGTGATCTCGGGGTACTTGGTGGCGATGCGGATGTGGCTCCAGCGCGCCGGGTCGTCCTCGGCGACCATGTCGCGCGGCTCCGCCACCGCCAGGCGGCAGCGGCCGATCCTGAGGTCGACGGGGGCATAGATCTCCGGGTAGTCGAACTCCATCAGGACGTCGGAGCCGGCGACCCCGAGCTGGGCCGCACCGAAGGCCACGAAGGTCGCGACGTCGAAGGAGCGCACCGAGATGATCTCGACCCCCGTGAGGTTGGTGGCGTAGCGCAGCCGCCGGTCGGCCTCGTCGGCGAAGCCGGGCTCCGGCTCGATGCCGACCCGGGCCAGAAGCGGCTTCAGCTCCGCCAGGATCCGGCCCTTGGGCACGGCAAAGACGATGCCTTCGTTGGCGGCCATGGGCCGGGGTCCCTTTCGCTGCAAAAGCGGATCTTGCTAAGGCAGGTTCTAGAACGCGGCCCCAAGGTGCGACAAGCCCCGTGAGCTGCGCACTCCAAGGTTGTGGAGATGCTCGGCCACAGCCGATTGACCGAAATCAAGGCTGCCGGGCGGCAAAAAACTACCTTGCGGTGCAAGGCCTATGGGCAGGCTCGCTTCGCCTGCGATACCGCGCGGTCAATCAGAACGGGAGATTTCAATTCATGACCGTTGTGATCTCTTGCTATCTTCCTTTAACCTGCCGCCCGGAGCATCAGTATCCGCGGGGAGCGGTGCTGTGACCGAGGCTCAAGCTGGCATGAAGACTCTGGACGGCAAAACGGCGGACCCGAAGTCGCGAACCCGCGAGCTTCGCGCCTTCCTGTTTCTGACCGTGGTCCTGGCGCCCGCCCTCACGGTGGCGTTGGTTGGCGGCTACGGCTTCACCGTCTGGATCCTTCAGCTCATCGCCGGGCCCCCTGGTCCGGCCTGACACCTGGACGATGTCCCAGGAGAGATATGCATGCGCAACGAGAGAAAGATGACAACCCCGCCGAGCCGCCGCGACGTCCTGCGCGGCCGTGCCCGAGGGCCCGAGGTGCACATCGCCAGCATCCTGGTTCAAGCCTGGCCGGACAGATTGCCCGCGGTCGAGGCCGAGCTGAGCGCCCTGACCGGCGTGGAGAGCCACGGCTCGAACGGCGCCGGGAAGCTGATCCTGACGTTGGAGACACGGGGCGACGCCGAGCTCATGGAGCGGGTCCGACAGATCGAAACGGCGGAGGGCGTCATCGCCGCCTCGCTGGTCTATCACCACGCCGAGGAGATGGACGATGACAGCTGACAAGCCCCGGATAAGCCGGCGCGACTACATCAAGGCGCAGGCCGTGGCGGCCGCCACGGCGGCGGCGGGCATGCCGCTCGCAGCCAAGGCGACCGAGATCCGCATCACAAGGCAAGCGGCCGAACTGCAGTGGTCGAAGGCGGCCTGCCGCTTCTGCGGCACCGGCTGCAGCGTCATGGTCGGTGTCAAGGACGGCCGGGTCGTCGCGACCCACGGCGATGCCGAGGCGGAGGTCAACCGCGGCCTCAACTGCGTCAAGGGCTACTTCCTCTCCAAGATCATGTACGGCGAGGACCGGCTGACGCAGCCGCTACTGCGCATGAGGGACGGCAAGTACGCCAAAGACGGCGAGTTCACGCCGGTCACCTGGGACCAGGCCTTCAACGTCATGGCCGAGAAGTTCAAGGCCGCCATCAAGGCCAAGGGGCCCGAGGCGGTCGGCATGTTCGGCTCAGGCCAGTGGACGGTCTGGGAGGGCTATGCCGCCGCCAAGCTGATGAAGGCCGGCTTCCGCTCCAACAACATCGACCCCAATGCGCGGCACTGCATGGCTTCGGCGGTCGGCGGCTTCATGCGCGCCTTCGGCATCGACGAGCCGATGGGCTGTTACGACGACTTCGAGGAAGCCGACGCCTTCGTGCTCTGGGGCTCGAACATGGCCGAGATGCATCCGATCCTCTGGACCCGGATCGCAGACCGGCGCTTCAGCGCCCCGCACGTCAAGGTCGCCGTGCTCTCGACCTTCGAGAACCGTTCCTTCGGCCTCGCCGACGTGCCGATCGTCTTCCACCCGCAGACCGACCTGGCGATCCTCAACTTCATCGCCAAGCACATCATCGAGACCGGCCGGGTCAACGAGAGCTTCGTCGCCAAGCACGTCAACTTCCGGCGCGGCAACGCCGACATCGGCTATGGCCTGCGCCCCGAGCATCCGCTGCAGCAGAAGGCCGCCAACGCGACGGACGCCAACGGCTCGCAGCCGATGACCTTCGAGGAATACGCCGAGTTCGTCGCCGACTACGACATCGACACGGTGTCGGAGTTGTCGGGCGTGCCGGGCTCGCGCCTGGAGGCGCTGGCCGAGCTCTACGCCGATCCGAACACCAAGGTGATGTCGCTCTGGACCATGGGCTTCAACCAGCACACCCGTGGCGTCTGGTGCAACAACCTCGTCTACAACATCCATCTCCTGACCGGGAAGATCTCCGAGCCGGGCAACAGCCCCTTCTCGCTGACCGGACAGCCCTCGGCCTGCGGCACGGCACGCGAGGTCGGGACCTTCTCGCACCGCCTGCCGGCCGACATGGTGGTCGCCAAGAAGGAGCATCGCGACATCGCCGAGAAGATCTGGAAGCTGCCCGCCGGCACCATCCCGGCCAAGCCGGGCTTCCACGCGGTGCAGCACAACAGGATGCTGAAGGATGGCGTCATCAACGCCTACTGGGTCCAGGTCAACAATAACATGCAGGCGGCCGCCAACCTCAACGAGGAAGGCTACCCGGGCTACCGCAACCCGGAGAACTTCATCGTCGTCTCCGACGCATACCCGACGGTGACGGCCCAGGCCGCCGACCTGGTGCTGCCGACCGCCATGTGGGTGGAGAAGGAGGGCGCCTACGGCAACGCCGAGCGGCGGACCCAGTTCTGGCATCAGCTGGTCGACGCGCCGGGCGAGGCCCGCTCCGACGTCTGGCAGGTGGTGGAGTTCTCCAAGCGCTTCACGACGGAAGAGGTCTGGCCGCAGGAGATCCTGGACGCCAACCCGGAGTACAAGGGCAAGACGCTTTACGACGTGCTCTTCGCCAACGGCCAGGTGGACCGCTATCCCCTCTCGGAGCTCAGCCTGGAGTACGAAAACCAGGAGGCCAAGCACTTCGGCTTCTACCTGCAGAAGGGCCTGTTCGAGGAGTACGCGCAGTTCGGTCGCGGCCACGGCCACGACCTGGCACCCTTCGACACCTATCACCAGGTCCGCGGCCTGCGCTGGCCGGTGGTCGACGGCGAGGAGACACGCTGGCGCTTCCGCGAGGGCTCGGATCCCTACGTCGAGCGCGGGACGGGGCTGCAGTTCTACGGCAACGCCGACAAGAAAGCGAAGATCTTCGCCCTGCCCTACGAGCCGCCGGCCGAATCGCCGGACGAGGACTACGATCTCTGGCTCGCCACCGGCCGGGTCCTGGAGCATTGGCACTCCGGCTCCATGACCCAGCGGGTGCCGGAGCTCTATCAGGCCTTCCCCGATGCGGTGGTCTTCATGCATCCCGACGATGCCAGGGACCGGGGCCTGCGCCGCGGCAGCGAGGTCCGGGTGGTCTCCCGGCGCGGCGAGATCAGGACCCGAGTCGAGACCCGGGGCCGCAACAAGCCGCCGCGGGGACTGGTCTTCGTTCCCTGGTTCGACGCCAGCCAGCTGATCAACAAGGTGACGCTGGATGCCACCGACCCGATCTCCAAGCAAACGGATTTCAAGAAATGCGCCGTCAAAGTCATTTCGGTCCAGAGCTGATGGGCCGCCTGGCCCTGCTGCTGGTCGCCCTCACCCTGGTCACGGGGACCTTTCCCTGGTCGGTCGCGGAGGCCGAGCCGCTGGCCACGCTGCGCGGCGCGGAGCTCGACGAGGAGCCGGAGCCGCCGACCTTGGGCGAGGTGGAGAACAAGGACCTGCGTCGCGCGCGGAACTATCCCGAGCAACCGCCCACCGTGCCGCACAAGGTGCGCAACTACCAGATCGACCTCAGGGCCAACAAGTGCATGACCTGTCACAGCCGCACCGCGGTCGAGGACTCCCAGGCGCCGATGGTCAGCGTCACGCATTTCACCGACCGCGAGGGCCAGGTGCGCGCCTTCATGTCGCCGCGCCGCTACTTCTGTGATCAATGCCATGTCACCCAGCACGAGGTGCGCGCCGCGACCGGCAACACCTTCGTCGACGTCGAAAAGCTGATCACCGGCCTCGGCGAGTAAAGAAGGTAGGGACGCGTGAAATCACTGATTGACCTCTTGAAGCGGTACTGGGCGCTGCTGAACAGCCCCAGCAGGCATTTCAGCCTCGCCTTCCTGACCGTCGGCGGCTTCGTCGCCGGGATCATCTTCTGGGGCGGCTTCAACACGGCCCTCGAGCTGACCAACACCGAGACCTTCTGTACCGGCTGTCACGAGATGCGCGACAACGTGTTCCAGGAGATCAAGCCGACCATCCACTACACCAACCGGTCCGGCGTCCGCGCCACCTGTCCCGACTGTCACGTGCCGCACAACTGGACCGACAAGATCGCCCGCAAGATGCAGGCCTCAAAGGAGGTCTGGGGTACGATTTTCGGGACCATCAACACGCGCGAGAAGTTCCTCGAGAAGCGCATCGAGCTGGCGCGGCATGAATGGATCCGCATGAAGGCGAACGATTCGCTGGAATGCCGCAACTGCCACGATCTCGAATCGATGGACTTCACCGTGCAGAGCAAGCGCGCGGCCGAGCAGCACGAGCGCTTCCTGGCCTCCGGGGAGAAGACCTGCATCGACTGCCACAAGGGCATCGCCCACCAGCTGCCGGACATGGCCGAGACGGCCGCACGCTAGAGTTCGCCCGCCGCAAGCGCTCGCTTGCAGCGCCCGCCATCCGGGCCTATCTCTGGGATCGTGATTGGTTGCCAGGCGCCGGGTCTCGGCCGAAGCCCGGCGTCGCACAGGAGATAGCTTCGATGCAATACCTGCACACCATGGTGAGGGTCGCCGACCTGGACGCCTCGCTGGACTTCTACTGCAACAAGCTGGGGCTGGTGGAAACCCGGCGCTACGACAGCGAAAAGGGCCGCTTCACCCTGGTCTTTCTCGCCGCCCCGGACGACGTGGAGCGGGCCAAGGAGAGCAAGGCGCCGCTGGTCGAGCTGACCTACAACTGGGATCCGGAGGACTACACCGGCGGGCGTAACTTCGGCCACCTGGCCTATCGGGTCGAGAACATCTACGAGACCTGCCAGAAGCTCATGGACGGCGGCGTGACCATCAACCGGCCGCCGCGGGACGGCCACATGGCCTTCGTGCGCTCGCCCGACGGCATTTCGATCGAGCTGCTTCAGGCCGGCGAGTCCCTGCCGCCCGCGGAACCCTGGGCTTCGATGGAGAACACCGGCAGCTGGTAGAGGGCGGCATCCTGGGCTCGGGGGCCTGCGGCGTTAAGGCTTCCTTAGAGGGCCGCGCCTAGACCCAGGGGCATGGCCGAGAACTTCCAGCCGAGCTTCGCCGACCTCGAGCGTGACCTGGAGCGCTACGCCGCTCTCCACTGTGAGCGGGACGACTCCGGGCCGACCCCGATCGCCTACGGCTACTACGAGGCCGAGCGCCAGGTTTTCGGCCTCTACGTCGAGGCCAGGGCCTACGACCAGCTGGTGCACTACCTTCTGACCCAGCGGACCTACGTGCAGGGCCTCAACGACTACTTCCTCGAGGTCAGCCGGCTCCTGCTGGAGAAGCGCCAGACGGCCCGCCTCACGCGGCTCTGGCGTAACGCCGCCGCGCAACAGAAGCAGCATTTCTGGGAGCTGGTCGCACTGCGCGACCGCTTGGACGTCGAGGACTCCCTGGTCCGGGCGAAGGCGCTGGCGCTGAACACTCTCCGCAGCTTCCGCGACGCCCTGGCGACCCTCGGCGAGGTCGAAGCCTGCCACCGGCTCGACGGCGAGATCCTTCAGCTCGAGGAGGAGCGCCGGCCGAAGCCGCCAGGCAAGCCGGACCCCAGGGCCATGACCGAGGATCTCTTCTGGGAGCTGATCGAGACCGCCCGCAAGGCCGGCGGATCCCCGGACGAACAAGTTGCCGTACTGACCGAGAGCCTGGCCGGTTTCAAGGCATCGCAGATCAAGGCCTTCGAGAAGCTGCTCTTCGACGTCCTGGCCCGGGCCTATCACTTCGACCTCTGGGCCCTCGCCTTTCTGGTGCAGGACGGCTGCTCGGACGACGCCTTCGAGGCCTTCCGGGCCTGGCTGGTCCTGCGGGGGCGGCAGGCCTTCGAGCTGGCCCTGGCGGAACCGGCGCGCTTCCTGATCGAGCATCCCACGACTTCGCACAACGCGGCCGAGGCCCTGCTGCAGGCGCCTGCCGTCGCCTACGAATGGCGCAGCGGCAAGGCCCTGAAGCCCGCGAAACGGCGGCCGATCCGCATCCAGGGCGAGGCTTGGTTGGAGGAGGATCTGCCGGCGCGCTACCCGGAGGTGATCGCACAGCTCCAGGCCATGCGGTCGTAGGGAACGCCCGGGCGCCCTCGTCACCCGGTCCCCGAAAAAGGAAAGAGCCGCCCCTTCGGGCGGCTCTCCACGGAGTTGGCGATTTCCTAATCCGTGATCAAGCGATCGTGGCGCCTAGGCCGTCCAAAGAGGCTGCTCAATGACCGGCGAAAGACACCCGAAACAGGACATCGCACCCAACTCGCTAGACATTGGATCACCTCCTTTCTGCTGTTGATGACGAAAGCGCCGATCGCTGCTTGGCAACTCGATCTGCGCATCTTCAGCCTTCAATGAAAGGCGTCGTCTGTCAACAATAAGCGCGGTTTCTATTGCAAGCCTTAACAAAAAGGGTGGAATCCGCGGGCCCTGACCTTGCCTCTGGGCCTAGCGCCGATGGCCGAGTCGCTGCGCGCCCCGGTTGCGCTCGGCCCGCTCCCGCCTCATCTCCAGCCGTTCCGCTCCTCACGGAATCCGCTTTTTTGGCTGTCATGCCCGGACTTGATCCGGGCATCCTTGGTGCCGCCTGCCCGATGGATCCCCGGGTCGAGCCCGGGGATGACACCAAGGGAAAGTCTACGGCGGAGCGAGGCCGACAAGATCAGGTCGCCGTCTAGTCTTCCCCGGCCTCGCTCGCGGCGGCCTCGTCCTGGTGGTGGGGACGCCAGCGGGTCGGCCAGGGTTGGCCGAGGTCTTCCAGGTGGCAGAGGATCTCTGCGACCTCGAGGCGGATCGCGCCGCCGCCGGAGAAGCTCAGGGTCACGGACTGGGGATCGGCCTCGATGCTGAGCAGGTTGAGGATCTCGTCGCGCTTGCGGGCGTCGAAGCCGCGGAAGCGCACCGCGCGGACCCGGTCGAAGGTCAAGCCGGCATTGACCCGCTGGTAGGGCGGCATCGCCCCTTCGGCGTCCTCGAAGCGCGCATCGCCGTCCTCGGCTCCCGGGGCCGCCGCCTCGGCTTCGGCCTTGGCCCCGACCTCGGCCGAGAGCTCGCTCTCCTCCGGCGCGCTCTCCCACATGAAGCGGTTGACCACCAGGACGAAACGCCGCTCGGGCTTCAGGAAGGCGATGTCGGCCAGCGGGACCAGGGCGTCCTGCAGGCAAGCAGACAAAACCCGCAGATCCTCGGGATCGCGGGCCCGGAGTTTCAGCCGCCCTTGCCGTGCCATGGTGTCGTCCGCCCACTCCCCCGGCGGTCAGGTCAAGTCTTGAGGCGCTCGATGTCCGCGCCGCAATCCGCCAGCTTGCGTTCCACGTGCTCGTAACCGCGGTCGAGATGATAGACTCGATTGACCAAAGTCTCACCCTCCGCGACCAGGCCGGCGAGAATCATGCTGACGCTGGCGCGCAGGTCGGTCGCCATGACCTCGGCACCGTTGAGGCGCGGACGGCCGTGGATCGTGGCCTTGGAGCCTTTGACCTCGATGTGTGCGCCCATGCGGCAAAGCTCCGAGACGTGCATGAAGCGGTTCTCGAAGATCGATTCGGTGACCTCGGAGGTCCCTTCCGCGGTCGACATTAAGGCCATGAGCTGGGCCTGCAGGTCGGTCGGGAAGCCCGGGAAGGGCGCGGTCTCGACCGTGGCCGGGGAAAGCCGGCCGTTGGCGCGCTTGACCGAGAGCCCCCGGTTGCTCTCGCGCACGCTGACGCCGGAGGCCTCCAGCACCTCGATCACGGCGCCAAGGTGCTCGGCCCGCGCGCCCAAAAGGTCGAGCTCGCCGTCGGTGATGGCTGCGGCCATGGCGAAGGTGCCGGCCTCGATCCGGTCGGCGACGACGGCGTGCTCGGCGCCCTGCAGGCGCGCCACGCCCTCGACGGTCAGCGTGTCGCTGCCGATGCCGGTGATCCGGCCGCCCATCTTGTTCAGGCAGTCGGCGAGATCCGAGATCTCCGGCTCCCGGGCGGCGTTGACGATGCGGGTCGTGCCCTGGGCCAGGCTGGCGGCCATCAGCAGGTTCTCGGTGGCGCCGACAGAGACCTGGGGGAAGACCACCTCGGCGCCCTTGAGCCCCTTGGGCGCCTTGGCGACGATGTAGCCCTCGAGCAGCTCGATCTCGGCGCCCAGGGCCTCCAGGGCCGAGAGGTGCAGGTCGACCGGGCGCTGGCCGATCGCACAGCCGCCCGGCAGCGAGACCTCGGCGTGGCCCTCGCGGGCCAGGATCGGGCCCAGCACCAGGACGCTGGCGCGCATCTTGCGCACCAGGTCGTAGGGCGCCCGGGTCGAGGTGATGCGCCCGGCGGTCAGCTCGACCAGGCGGTTGGAATAGCCGCTGCCCCGGGCGTTGCCGTTCATATAGACGCCGACGCCGTGCTCCGAGAGGATATGCGCCATGAAGGAGATGTCGGCCAGGTCCGGCAGGTTGGTCAGCCGCAGGGTCTCCTCGGTGAGCAGGCTCGCGGCCATCAGCGGCAGGGCCGCGTTCTTGGCCCCGCTGATCACGATTTCGCCCTTGAGCGGCTGGCCGCCGCGAATTCTTATCTGATCCATGAAACTCCGCCTGGATTGGCTGCTATTGCTTAGCGCGCCGGAGGGAGAGCCGAATCGCCTTGGGATCGGCCCCGGGGACGGAGCCTTCTAGGCCAAAGCCCGCCGGCGCGAAAGCCCCGCCGGAGGAGAGTCGCCAGCGCCTCAAGGCGCCCCGCCCTCTTCGCCCTCGCCCTTCGGCCCGGCGGCGGCGTCCTCGCGGCGCACCGCCCCGGCCACCCGGGCACGCGTCTGGTCCTTGCGCTTCCTCAAATTCTGCCTGAGGGCCTCGGCCTGACGGGCCTTGCGGTCCGCCAGCGCGGCTTCGCCTCGCTGCGAAAGACGCGGTCCGCCCGCGGCCGAGTCCCGCGGATCGTGCTTGGTCATGAAGGCCAAAAGTGGGCGGGAATTGGGGCAAGGTCAAGGCGCGGCCCAGAGAAATCACAGACCTTACCGGGAAGTGAAGGCCAGCCGCCACACGCTGAAGTCGTAGGGGGACGGTGCGGAACCGCGAGTTGTGTGAAAGGATTGTAGCCCCATGTTGCCAGGCGTCGACGGCGCCGTTCCTATCTCTGTTATGCCCGGACGTGATACGGGCATCCATCGAGCCGCTGGCACCATGTATCACCGGGTCGCGCGCAGCGGTGCGAAGCACTGGGCTACGCCCCGTACGCGCCCCGGTAATGACAACCGAGTCGGTGGTCGGGCATCAAAACCTACGTGGCCTCGTTGGTCCTTGGCTCAAAGAGAAAGACCGAGAAACAGGGCATGAACAAGAAGGACTTCTTCGCCGCCGCAGCCGGCTGGGACTTGGCGGCTCTGGAGGATGCCCTCGCCCGGCGGCCGGAGCTGGCGGCGGCGCAGGACCGGCAGGGTCGTCGCGCGGTCCATCTGGTCGCGCGCAGCAAGGCCGAGGCCCTGTCCCGGCCGCCGAAGGACGCCATTGCCGCGATGAAGGTGCTCGAGGCCGCCGGGGCCGACCTCCGGGCCGTGCAGGAGATCCCCGACGGCGGCGCGGTCTTCCCGGCCAACGCCCTGTGGTACGCCGTCGGTCACGGCCGCAACCGGCCCCTCGCCGTCTACCTGCTGGACCGGGGCCTGCCGCCCGACCACTGCCTCTGGACCGTGGTCTGGACCGCGGACGAAGAGCTCTGCGCCCTCCTGCTGGCGCAGGACCCGTCGCTGGAGCTCGCCTTCGACGGCGAGACGCCGCTGTTCTACGCGGTCCGCCTGCGCCGCTTCGCCGTCATGGCCCGGCTCCTGGCCGCCGGCGCCGACCCCAACACCGCCGACACGAGCGGCCGCACGCCCCTCCACCTGGCCGCCGCCCGCCGATACCCGACCGAGGTCGTCAACGCCCTTCTGGCCGCCGGCGCCGACCCCGCCCGGCCCGATGCCCGGGGCCGCAGCCCCCGCGACCTCGCCCGCGAGAAGGCCAGCCGTAAGCTCCAAGCCCTTTTGGGGGTTTAGCCCCCGGCCGACCCGCCACCTACATTGTCATCACCGGGCTCGACCCGGTGATCCATGGCGGCAGCCAAGCCAGAACGGACCTAAGGGGCGCGCGCCATCATCGCGCCTCTTCACCCCTTGCCATCGCAAGCCCTCGGTGGCATCTTCCGGCCCGGTCACCTGCCTTTCAGCGTGCCGCGGTAGCTCAGGGGTAGAGCACACCCTTGGTAAGGGTGGGGTCGGTGGTTCAATTCCACTCCGCGGCACCACCTATCTTACTGAAATAAATTGGTAGTCATTCGGACGCTGATTCCGGTCCGGTCCGGAAGATTCCGGGAAGATCCGGCCGCGAACGGGGAATCGCCGGGGAAGACGTTCGCGCAGCTTTCACGCCAGACACGGTTGCTGCCGTGGCAACCTCCGCCGGCGCGACCTCCGCCTCGGGCGGCGTCTAGCAGCCGGCCACGAAGTAGGCCGCCATTGGGGTGGCCCGGGTGAAAGGGGTCATGCTCGGCTCTCTAGGATGCGGCTCCGATAGGTCGAATTTTAGATTTCGACAGTGTCACCTGGACATGTAATCTGGCCCCACGGCGGCTAATCGGGAAATCAATACCGTGTCCAGCACAAGCATCTATACCTCTGGCGAGTATCTGGCCAAGCACCCGGATTGGCACGCTGGCGATTCTGCTTTTAAGGCAGCGCATATTCTGAAGATTGTTGAGGACAACGGCATCCGGCCGCGGTTCGTCTGCGATGTCGGCTGCGGCGCCGGCGGCATCGTGAAAGCGATGGCAGCCAAGATGCCGGGTGTGGAATTTAGAGGCTACGACCTGAGTCCAGACGCCGTGAGGCTGGCGGGTGATGAACGGATACTTTGCGGAGACTTTTTTCGGGAAGACACCGCCTATGATTTGGTCCTCGCGATCGATGTCTTCGAACATGTCCCGGACTACATGGGCTTCCTCGAAGCGCTGGTATCACGTGGACGCTGGTTTGTCTTTCATGTTCCTCTCGACATCAGCATTCTCGGGCTTCTTCGAGGCAAGCCGATGACGTTTCGGGCCGATCTGGGACACCTGCACTATTTCTGGAAGGCCACAGCTCTCGCCACCTTGAGAGACACCGGCTACGAGGTCGTCGACTCGTTCTACACCTTCAGTGCCGGGTTGAATAGACCGCACAGGCTACGCCGGCATGCACTCAATCTTGTACGCCAAACACTCTTTGCGGCTGATAAGGATACTGCAGCGTTGCTTCTGGGCGGCTATAGCCTGATGGTTTTGGCCAAACCAGTAAACGCTACGTCTTGAATTTGATTGCATCTCACTTCGTGGTGCTGACCGCAAAGTTGCCATTGTCGGCGCCCACTGAGATCCTCATTAAGTGGCCTGAATAATTGCGTTGTCATTGCCGAATATGGATGACGTAAAGAATCCTTCGCACATTTGAAGGAAGGGTTGGTGGCCCGTGAACCTGGTTAGGTTGGTTTTGCCGGAATCAGCTGCCCCAGAGGAGAGGGGGCGCGAAGCGCAGGGCCACGCCCCATGGAAGAGGACAAAACCAAGCTTCTATTGAACGTCTTCAAGATCGACGACGAGCGGATCCAGGACTGCGCAGGCACGGCGCTAAGCGCCCTGAAGCACATTCTGCGCGGCAGCGCCGAGAACACGCTGAACGCAGTGTTCGACGCGGAGGCAGAACTGTTTGCGGGTCCTGACCGTTGCGAGCGCAGCGAAGCCCGACGAGATACCCGGGCCAGATCGCCAGGTAGGCATCATAGAGCCGGGTAATCTTTGCGTGGTTCTCGACCTTGTCGCCGCGAGTCCGGGGCGCCGCCGACCAGCTCGCCCGCTTCGGTCAGCAGATCCTTCGCTGTCCTTGTGCTTTCACCTCCTCCATACAGGCCTTTAATCTCAGGACCTGGACCGACGGTCTCGGGTCGCGGACGTCCCGGCATGCCGCATCGACGCCGGGGGATCACAGGTCCGAAGAATCGGGCTATAAGACTTTCCGGGCGCGTTTCGCACCATTCGCTTAAGCGGTAGAGGCGGATCGGCCGGCGCTGATCCGCCGCCAGTCGTCCGCGCAGGACGCGCCGGCGTAGCAAGACCAACAGAGACAGTCTGAAACGGCGCGGGGCGCGGCCCTGCGCGGAAGCCGGAGCGGCGGCAGAGGGCGATGTATCGGTTTTTCGAGGACCTGCTGGATCCGCTGGCGCCGGCGCCGGTGGAGGCGCCGCCCCAGGGCACGGCGGCCTTCTTCGGCTACTTCCTGGGGCCGATCAAGGGACTGCTGATCGCGACCCTGGTGGTCTCGGCGCTCTATTCGCTCTGCGAGCTGGCGCTGTTCTGGTTCGTCGGCGTGGTCATCGACTGGATGCAGGCGACCGGGCCCGAGCGCTTTCTGGAAGAGCACGGCCCGGCGCTGATCGGCATGGCCGTCGTGGTCGGGATCGTCCGGCCGGCGATGATGCTGCTGGCCCGGGCGCTGGTCACCTTCTCGATCACGCCCAGCCTGGGCAACCGGGTGCGCTGGCGCAACCACCGCTACGTCCTGCGCCAGAGCCTGTCCTTCTTCCAGAACGACTTCGCCGGCCGGGTCGCCCAGAAGGTCATGCAGACCGGCCCGGCGGTGCGCGAGGCGACCCTCAGCGTGGTCGACGCCGTTTGGTACCTGGTGATCCTGGTCGCCGGCACGGCGGCGCTCTTCGGCGGCCTGGACTGGCGGCTGTTCGCGGTGATCGCAGTCTGGACCCTGGGCTATGCCGCGGTGATCGTCTTTCTGGTGCCGCCGGTCAAGACCCGCTCGGCGACTCTGTCGGAGGCGCAGTCGGCCCTGACCGGGCGGATCGTCGACAGCTACACCAACATCCAGGCGGTCAAGCTCTTCGCCCACGCGGCGCGGGAGGACCACTTCGCACGCGACGGCGTGGCCCGGCACACCCGCTCCTTCCAGGAGCTGATGCGCACGGTCTTCACCCTGACCTGGACCCTGACCGCCCTGAACACCGCGCTGATCGTCTCGGTCGGCGCGCTGTCGATCCTGCTCTGGCTCGAGGGCCTGGCGTCTCCCGGCTCGGTGGCGGTGGCCATGGGCCTAGCCCTCAGGATCAACCAGATGTCGGGCTGGATCCTGCGCATGATCGCCAGCCTCTTCGAGCAGGTCGGCACGGTGCAGAACGGCGTCGAGACCATCGCCCAGCCCTACAGCGTGGTCGACCACGCCCAGGCGCGGCCGCTGGAGGTGCGCCGGGGCGCGGTCGCCTTCGAGGGCGTGCGCTTCCGCTACGGTGCGGAGGAGCGTCAGGTGATCGAGGACCTGAGCCTGTCGATCGCGCCGGGCGAGAAGGTCGGCTTCGTCGGGCCCTCGGGGGCCGGCAAGACCACCCTGGTCAACCTGCTGCTGCGCTTCCACGACCTGGAGGCCGGGCGGATCCTGATCGACGGCCAGGACGTCGCCGGCGTCACCCAGGAAAGCCTGCGCGCGGCCATCGGCATGGTCACCCAGGACACCTCCCTGCTGCACCGCTCGATCCGCGACAACATCCGCTACGGCCGCCCGGAGGCCAGCGAAGAGGAGATCCTGCGCGCCGCCGCCCTGGCCGAGGCCGACCGCTTCATCCCGGAGCTGACCGACCCCAAGGGCCGCAGCGGCTTCGACGCCTACGTCGGCGAGCGCGGGGTCAAGCTTTCCGGCGGCCAGCGCCAGCGCATCGCGATCGCCCGGGTGATCCTGAAGGACGCGCCGATCCTGGTCCTGGACGAGGCGACCTCGGCCCTGGACTCCGAGGTCGAGGCGGCGATCCAGAGCCAGCTGGGGCACCTGATGCAGGGCAAGACGGTGATCGCGATTGCCCACCGGCTCTCGACCATCGCGGCGCTGGACCGGCTGATCGTGCTCGACCAGGGCCGCATCGTCGAGGAGGGCAGCCACGCCGAGCTGCTCGAGCGCGGCGGCCTCTACGCCCGCCTCTGGGCCCGCCAGTCCGGCGGCTTCCTCGGCGTCGACCAGAAGATCAGCGCATGAAGCCGGTCCAAGACCGGACGGCCGCCGTGTCCGAAGCTGTCAAGGCCGGCGACGCGAAGGACAGAAGCTCGAGCAAGGAACAAAGCGCCCTGTCACCCTGGGCTCTGTCACGGCTTTGCCACAGGCTCTGGTGACGGTTTTCACTGGTGGTGCGTAGGCCGCGGGGCCAGACTGCGGCCCGAGGAAGAGGCCAGCGCCGAGACGTCGCCCCGCGACCGCCGGCGCCCTGCGGCAGGCAGGCCGCATTCCCCAAGGCTTCATCCGGCGGGCGGGACCGCGCCACGGCACTCAGGTCCCTCAGCCTCACAGCACAACAGCCAAGAGAGGTCATCCAGACCATGAAACGTGGACTTGCCATCGGTGGCGGCATCGTCGTGGTGCTGATCCTGGTCGTCGGGATCGGCGGCTATTACCTGCTGAGCAACCTCGGATCTCTCGTCGTCGCCGCGGTCGAGCGCTACGGCTCGGAGGTCACGCAGACCCCGGTCTCCCTGGCCGACGCAAAGGTCGACATCACCTCGGGCGAGGGTGCGCTGAGCGGCCTCAAGGTCGGCAACCCCTCGGGCTTCAAGTCGGACAGCGCGATCTCCCTGGGCGAGATCGCGGTCAAGCTGGACACCGGTTCGGTCACCGAGAAGACCATCGTGGTCAAGGAGATCGCGGTCTCCCAGCCGGAAGTGACCTACGAGATCAGTGAGGCCGGCTCCAACATCGACGCGATCCGCCGGAACGTCGAGGCCTTCGCGGCCGCCCAGGGCGGCAGCGGCGGCGCCCCGGGCGGGTCCGACCAGCCGGCCGCCGAGGGCGGCGACGGCGAGCGCAAGCTGGTGATCGACGACCTCTACATTCGCGGCGGTACGGTCAAGGTCAGCGCCACCTTCATGGAGGGCGAGACCCTGAGCGCCGTCCTGCCGGACATCCATCTGACCGGCATCGGCAAGGGGACAGGCGGCGCGACGCCCCAGCAGGTGGTCGAGCAGATCGTCGCCGCCCTCGGCGACGAGACCGGCAAGGTGATTTCCGGCATGAACCTCGACGCCCTGCGCCAGGGCGCGACCGGGCTCCTGAAGGAGGGCGCCGGCGCGGCGGCGGGTGCGGCCGGAGAGGCCGGCGGCGTCGCCGGCGAAGCGCTCCAGGAAGGCGCCGAGGAAGCCGAAGGCGCGATCAAGAACCTGCTCGGCGACTGAGCCGACCCCGCTGCGGCGGGACCCCAGGACAGGAAGACGCGGCCGCCGCTCCGAACCCGGAGCGGCGGCCCTTTCCGTTCTGCGCTTCACGCTTGGGTAACCCCTGCACGATCTAATCTCGCCACCGGCCAAATGCGGAACCTCGGCGAGAAGCCCCATGCCTAGCCCAGCGAAATCCAAGTCCAGGAAAGACGAGGCACCAGTCTGCAATTTCTGCGGAGAGAGCAGAGACCAGGTGGAGTTGCTGCTTAAGGGCAAGGGCGCCTTCATCTGCGACGCCTGCATTCGACACGGCGGCAAGCTCGTCGTCGCGCGCGCCGCAAGCGCGGGTATCGAAAACGCCTTCGAGTTGATCGCCCTTCACGTCTCGCCGATATCGCCGAATGAGCTCGTCAGCTCGAGCCGGACATTTCCTCTTCGCGTGCGAGCAGATCTGCAGTCGGCCGTCGACGAGCTTCTGACCGATCGCGCCACTAAGACCGTCGGCATCCATGTCCCTTATCGCCATGAAGCGATTGGCATCTCTTCGCTGCTGTCTACCGGCAGAAATGCGATCCGGGTTGCGCCTTTGCAGTTCGAAGACGTCGACACAGGTGACGACGTGCCCAAACGCTGTCTGAAAGATGCGCTCTGGGTATTCCACCAGGACGAAATCCCGGTGGTGGCCGTTCTGAACTCCCACCACACCTTTCGTGGAGAGGACCGTCTGCATATCGAATTGGCGGTTCCCCCGGGCGAGGCAGGACAGGCCCTTGTCAGGCATTGCTTCGACGCGATGGAGAAGGCCGTCAACGACGCAAGGAGCTACAGGGGCAAGGTCCTGTCCCTGGAGCAATCCGATCCCTACTCGGGATTGTCGAGCGGCCTCACCGTGCACAAGCTACCGCCGGTCGAAGCTGCGCACTTGATTTTGCCGGAGAAGACACTGCGCCAACTGGAGCGCAACATCGTGGAGTTCGCGCAGCAGCGCTGCGAGCTGCGGCAGCTTGGCCAAGCGACGAAGAAGGGGCTGCTGTTCCATGGACCGCCGGGCACCGGCAAGACTCATACAGTCAGCTACCTTTCGAGCCGCCTGCCGGATCACACCACCCTGATCGTCGCCGGCGACCAGGTCGGCGTCCTGGGTGAGTACTTCACCCTGGCGCGGCTCCTGCAGCCGGCGATCCTGGTGATCGAGGACGTTGACCTGATCGCGCAGGAAAGAACTGCGATGGAATCGCCGTGGCAACAGGTCCAGCTCAACAAGCTTCTGAACGAGATGGACGGCTTGCGCGAGGATGCGGAGATCTTCTTCGTCCTCACGACCAACCGTCCGGACACGATCGAGACGGCGCTGGCTGGTCGCCCCGGCCGCATCGACCAGGCGATCGAGTTCCCTCTTCCGGATGCCGACTGCCGAGCGAGGCTCGTCGCCCTCTATGGATCCGGCTTGAGTGTGTCGGCCGAGGTTGTCGAGCGGATCATCGCGCGGAGCGAAGGCGTAAGCGCCGCCTTCGTCAAGGAGCTGATGCGTCGGGCCGCCCAAGCATCCCTTGCGGCCAGGCGCAAAGGAACGATCTCGGCCGAGGAGATCGATCTGGCAATGGAAGACCTTCTGTTCGCGGGCGGGCGCCTCAATCGCAGCATCCTTGGTGCCGCCGCGAACGAAGCGTCCGGAGAATAAATCCCCAGCCGTTCTCTCGAGGCGCGTGCGCCTCAGACCCGGCGGAAGATCGAGTCGAAGGATGCGGTGGCGTTCTGGCCGAAGAAGTCGGTGTAGCGGGTATCGACCTTGTAGGCGCCCGGGGTCTCGGCGAGGAAGCGGGCGAGGGCCTGGGACTTGATCGAGCTGTCCTCGACCACGAGGTAGTCGCCGTGGCGCAGCTGGGGGTGCAGGTGGCGCAGCACCCCGAGCACGTTGACGTGGGCATCCTCCACCACCAGCCAGGGATGGCCCAGGCCGATCAGCTCCATGACCGGCAGGACCTCGGCGATGCGCTCGCAGTCGCCGCGCAGGAAGCGGACCCGCGGGTGGGTGACCTCGGGCCGCTTGATGTCGACCGAGACGACCTTGCCGGCGAAACCGAAAGCCTGGAGCAGGTCGGCCATCCAGAGCGCGCTGGCGCCCGAGCCCGAACCCAGCTCGATGATGGTCTTGGGCTGCAGCTCCCAGATCAGCATGGGATAGATGGCGAAGTCGTAGACCGTCTTGAAGAGCGGCAGGCCGCGCCAGCGCAGGCTGTCCCAGGCGCCCTGGCTCAGGCTCATGTCGTGGGGATCGATCTCGCTGCGCCGCGGCTTCTGCCCCGGCTTTTCGATGCGCCGGATACGGTAGTCGATGAAGCGGCCTTCGTCGAAGCGGTCGAGAAAGCCGCGCAGGCGCTCCAGCTCGGGCGGCGGCGTGCTGCGGCGCGGGGCCTGAGGGCCCAGCACCAGACCGATCGGCACGCCGGGACCCGGCCGCAGCGCCTGGGTCAGGATCCGCTTGAGGTGATTGTCGAAGAAGGTCGGCACCCCGCCCTGGTCGTCGTCGATCTTGCGGTCCAGGGCCTCCAACAACGTCGCGGCGCGGTCCCGCAGATCGGCTCCGGACGGCTTCGGCGCCTTGGGTCGCTTCGCCTTGGGGCGTTTCGGCATGTCGGGAGCCATCAACAACCTGCCCCAGGCCTGCGCACGGCCCCGGGACTTCCCTGCGCGATGCAGTCGTCGAGCATGACTCGGACAGGCTCCTGAAACAGGATCGCTTCGCACCGCGGCGGTGCGAAGCGTGAATGATGCTTGTCTTAAGGCATAGATCAAGTTTCACGAACCAGATTGATCCGCTCCGGGCCGGCCTCGAACTGGCGCACGTCCCGATCAGACGCGCTCGCGTCCGGCCGGGAAGAGTACGCCAATACGTTGAAGGCAGGCCATTAAATCCGGCCGGATGGGTCGCAAAGCGGTTCCACCTAATCGGATCATACCCTAGGGAAGGAGTGCCGCCCGCTCGGCTGCCGCCCTGCGTTCCGCCTCCGACACCTGCTGCGCCAGGCGGGCCCGCAGTCCCGCGACCTCTGGAACCCCGGCCCGCTCCGCGTAGTCGTACCAGGCCAGGGCCTCGACCAGGTTCTTCGGCGTGCCCCGTCCGGTCTGGTGCAGGCTGCCCAGGTTGACTGCGGCCTGGACGATCCCGCCGCGCAAGGCCGCTTCATAGAGCGACAGGGCGGCTGCAAGGTCCTTCTTGACCCCCAGGCCCTGCTCCTTGAGGACCGCCAAGTTGTACTGCGCCTGCGGCAGACCCTGGTCGGCGGCGGCTTGGAACCAGCGCGCCGCGCCGGCCGGATCCGCCAAACCGGCACCGCCGCGTCGGAGCATCAGCGCCAGGCGATACTGCGCCTGGACATGACCGGTCTCGGCGGCGCGCCGGTACCATCTCTGGGCCCGGGCCGGATCGGCCGCCGTCCCGAGGCCCCGCTCGGCAAGCTGACCGGCCCGGTACATGGCCTCGACGTCCCCTGCCTCGGCCTTGCGCTCGTACCAGGCCAGCCCGATCCGCTCCTCCCAGGGCAGGTCTTGCCAAACCGGCTCCTCGGCCCGGGCCGAGGTCGCGCAGACCATGGCCGCGACGAGCAGTGAAGCTGTGACGCCGCGTTGGAACATCAGGGCTCCAGCGGGGCGTCGAAGTGGCCGACCCGGCGCCCCTCGGCATCGGCAAGAGGTGCGGCGTGGCAATCCACCACGCCCAAGGTTCGATAGCAGTAGCGGGGTGCAAAGGATGGCGCCGCCGGCGCGCAGGCCGCCAACAGAAGCACCGCGCAAAGGCCGGCACCGATGCCCGCCGCTCTCTTCCCCCCAGACATAACACCTCAAGAATAAGGCCAAAGCTCGGCTCCGGCCAGAAGGAAGGGTCGAGGACGGCAGGAAGCGCGGCAGGGCCTCCGCTCAGCGGTGAAGGTCGACGACCAAGCGGCCCCGGACCCGGCCCTTGAGGATGTCCTTGGCCAGGGCCGGCAGGTCGGCCAGGCCGGCTTCGCTGGTCATGCCGTCGAGCTTGTCCAGGGGCAGCAGCTCGGCGAGCCGCTGCCAGGCCGCTTCGCGGCGCGGCTTGGGGCACATCACCGAGTCGATGCCCAAAAGGTTGGCGCCGCGCAGCAGGAACGGCAGCACCGTGGTCTCCAAGGTCGGACCGCCGGCCAAGCCGACCGCGGCGACCGAGCCGCCGTAGGCCATCTGCGACAGGACGTTGGCCAGGGTCGTGCTGCCCACCGAATCGACGCAGCCGGCCCAGCGCGCCGCGCCCAGCGGCCGCTCGGGCGGGGCCGAGAGCGCGGCCCGCTCGATGATCTCGCCGGCGCCGAGCTCCTTCAGGTAGGCCTGGGTCTCGGCCCGTCCGGTCGAGGCGGCGACCTCGTATCCGAGCCGGGCCAACAGGGTCACCGCGACCGAGCCGACGCCGCCCGCCGCGCCGGTGACCAGGACCGGGCCGGAGTCGGGGCGCACGGCATGTTCCTCGAGGGCGGTGACCGCCAGCATCGCGGTGAAGCCGGCGGTACCGATGGCCATGGCCTGCTTCAGGCTCAGGCCCTCGGGCCGTGCCACCAGCCAGTCGCCCTTGACCCGGGCCTTCTCGGCGAAGCCGCCCCAATGGACCTCGCCGACCCGCCAGCCGGTCAGCACGACCTCGTCGCCCTCCTTGAAGTCCGGATGCCGGCTCTCGGCGACCCGACCGGCGAAGTCGATCCCCGGCACGTGGGGATAGTCGCGGACCAGCCGTCCCTGCCCCTCAAGGATCATGCCGTCCTTGTAGTTCAGGGTGCTGTAGTCGACCGCGACGGTGACGTCGCCCTCGGGCAGACGCGACTCCTCGAGCTCCTGGATCGACGCGGTGACTCCGCCGTCCGTCTGCTCCAGCAACAGGGCTTTGAACACTCTACTCCTCCCCAGGTGAATGTCGGAGACCTTGCCTGGCGCCGGCCGCTCCGGGCCCGGATCAGGGCCAGACCTTGGCCTTGTCGTCGAAGTCCCCGGTCTGCGGCCGGACGACGCAGAAGCGATGGCCGCTGGGCGCCTCCATCACCCACCAGCGCTTGACCTGGGCAATCCGCTTGGCCCCAAGCTTTTCCAGGCGGGCGACCTCGGCCTCGACGTCGTCGGTCTCGATGTCCAGGTGCGCGCGGCTGGCATGGTCGACCTGCTGGAGCAGGATCATGACCTCGCCCGGCGGCGACTCCAGTTCGACGTAGTTCTGGTTCGAGGGGTCGTCGGAGCGCCTGGCCGGGCGGCCCAGGGCCGCGCCCCAGAACGCGACGTCGCGCTCGAAGTCGCCCTCCTGGCAATCGACGACGACCACGCCCAAGCGGCTCTTGTGCATCCGCGCCTCCCCTGCGCGATAGAGGATCAGCGCAGCGGCTCGAGGATCGAGGCGTAGTTGGCCACGGCCGCCCCGCCCATGTTGAAGATGCCGGCCAGCTTGGCGTCCTTGACCTGCATGTCCTCGGCCCGGCCCAGGACCTGCATCGAGGCCATGATGTGCATCGAGACCCCGGTGGCGCCGATCGGATGGCCCTTGGACTTGAGGCCGCCCGAGGGATTGACCGGCAGCTTCCCGTCCTTCTGGGTCCAGCCTTCCAGGATCGCCTTGGCGCCCTGGCCGCGCGGGGTCAGGCCCATGGCCTCGTACTCCAGCAGCTCGGCGACGGTGAAGCAGTCGTGGGTCTCGACCAGGTCGAGGTCGTCGAGCCCGAGCCGGGCCTTGGACAGGGCCCGCTTCCAGGCGACCTCGCAGCCCTCGAAGAGAGTGATGTCGCGCTTCGACATGGGCAGAAAGTCGTTGGCCTGGGCCGCGGCCCGGAAGACCACGGCCTTGTCCATCGACAGCGCGGTCTCGACGTCGGCCAGGACGACGGCCGCAGCGCCGTCGGAGACCAGGGAGCAGTCCGTGCGCTTGAGCGGCCCGGCGACGATCGGGTTCTTGTCCGAGACGTCGCGACAGAACTCGAATCCGAGGTCCTTGCGCAGCTGGGCCCAGGGGTTGGCGACGCCGTTCCTGTGGTTCTTGGCAGCGATCATGGCCAGGGCCTCGGTCTGGTCACCGTGCTTCTGGTAGTACTGCTGGGCGATGCGCCCGAAGACCCCGGCGAAGCCGCCCTCAATCTCCGCCTCCTCCTTGAGATAGGAGGCCTTGAGCAGCACGCCGCCGATCTCCGGCCCCGGTATACCCGTCATCTTCTCCACGCCGACCACCAGGACGAAGCGGCCGCGCCTGGCCTCGATGGTCTTCAGGCCCTGGTGGATCGCCGCGCTGCCGGTGGCGCAGGCGTTCTCGACCCGGGTCGCCGGCTTGAAGCGGAAGCGCTCGTCGGCCTGCAGGACCAGGGAGGCCGGAAAGGCCTGGGGCGAGAAGCCCTCGTTGAACTGGCCGACCACGATCTCGTCGACCTCCTCCGGCTCCAGGCCGGCATCGGCCAGGGCCTCCACCGCGACCCGGACGATCAGGGACTCCGGATCCTCGCTCTCGTGCTTGCCAAAGGGCGTGTGCGCCCAGCCGACGATGCAGGCGGTCATTTCGGGTTCTTCCTCCGTCTCTCGCTGTGGCGCCCAAGCTAGCAAAGGCGCGGTCCCGGGCACAACGCCAGCGCGCCGACGGTCCGGCCCATTCCCCTCGCAACCACTCCTTCCAAATCGGCCCAAATGCGGAAAAATTCCAGGTCAAACCCGGCTGATCTCCAGCTCGGAGAGCGGAATCCGCAGAAATCCGCGGAATCGTGGTTAAGAAATCTTTAGCGCCGGTAACCCTTCGGCAGTGGTTTCGCGGGATCATATCTACCGAGCGGCATAACCACTGACTGCCCTCTCCACGGTATGAAGGAGACGCGAGATGCAGGAACTGGAAATCCCCGCCGACGAGCTGCCGACGGTCGATCCCTCTCTCTCCGACTACCGCTTGACCACGGCCGAGATCTTCTACCACCTGCCGGACTACCCGGACATGGTCCAGACCTACGTCTGGCAGGAACTCGACCGCCTGCCCGATTTCCCCAAGCTGCACGACTTCCTAGGCCTCTGGGAACGCGAGATCGACGGCAAGCTGCACTCGATCCGGGTCGCCTACGTCGACATCATCCGGGCCGGCGAATGGCTCGACACCAATACCGGCAACGACATCCCGGTCTAGCCGAAGCCGCCTTCAAACCGGCTCTCAGCCGGCCTCTCCCACCATCGTCTCGAGGAAGCGGACCGGCCGCCCAGCGGGCGGGCCGAGCAGGCTGTCCTCGCGCATCACGACCTGGCCGCGGATCACGGTGGCGATCGGCCAGCCGGAGACCTCGACGCCCGCGAAGGGCGACCAGCCGCACTTCGAGGCCAGCCAGTCCTCGGAGATCTCGCGCCGGGCCTCGAGGTCGACCAGGGTCAGGTCGGCGTCGTAGCCGACCGCGATCCGACCCTTGCCGGCGATGTTGTAGATCCGCGCCGCACCGGCGCTGGTCAGGTCGACCAGCCGCTCCAGCGTCAGGCGGCCCTGGCTCAGGTGGTCCAGCAGCAGTGGCAGCAGGGTCTGCACCCCGGGCATGCCCGAGGGCGTCGCCGGATAGCCGCCGGCCTTCTCCTCGCGGCTGTGCGGCGCGTGGTCCGAGCCGACCACGTCGACGATCCCCTGGGCGACGGCCCGCCACAGGCCCTCCCGGTGCTCGGCGCCTCGGATCGGCGGGTTCATCTGGGCGAAGGACCCGAGCCGCTGGTAGCAGTCGGGCGCGGCCAGGGTCAGGTGCTGCGGCGTGACCTCCACCGTCGCGATGTCCTTGTGCTGCGACAGGAGTTCCATCTCCTGGGCGGTGGTGACGTGCAGGACATGAACCCGCCGGCCGGCCCGGCGGGCCAGGCCGAGCAGGCGCGTCGTCGCCCGGATCGCGGTCTCCTCGTCGCGCCAGACCGGGTGCTGGTCGACCTCGGCGCCGCCCCGCACCAGGGCCAGGCGCTCGCGCAGCCGGGCCTCGTCCTCGGCGTGGACGGCGACCCGGCGCCGGCCCTTCCTGAGGACCTGCAGCAGGGTCTCGTCATCCTCGACCAACAGGCTGCCGGTCGAGGAGCCCATGAAGATCTTGACCCCGCAGCAGCCCGGCAGGCGCTCCAGATCGGCCAGCTCGTCCTGGTTCTCCTCGGCCGCGCCGACGAAGAAGGCGTGATCGGTCCAGGCCCGGCCCTGGGCGCGGGACAGCTTGTCGGCGATGGCCGCGGCGGTGGTGGTCGAGGGCTTGGTGTTGGGCATCTCGAAGACCGCGGTGACGCCGCCCAGGGCCGCGGCCCGGGTGCCGGATTCCAGGTCCTCCTTGTGCTCCAGGCCCGGCTCGCGGAAGTGCACCTGGGTGTCGATGACGCCCGGGAGGACAGTGAGGCCGCGGGCGTCGAGAACTTCCTCTGCCGCCGAGGGATCGAGGCTGCCCAGCGCAACAATCCGTCCATCGGCGAGCCCGACGTCGGTCTGCTGCACGCCGCTCGGGGTGGCCACGGTGCCGTCCTTGATCAGCAGGTCGAAACGTGCGGGCACTTGCCGCTTCCTCCTTGAGATGCGGGTTGAAACCGGTGGTTCCGGGCCTGCGACCGCCCTAAGGGGGCGGCTCGAGCCGGGCGTCGTGTTACCGGGATATTAAGACCGGCGCGACAGAGTCATTCAAGCATTTGGGCAAGAGTAGGGGTCGATCGCAGCCATGCCCTGGATCAAGGTTGCCGTCTTCGCCGTGGCCCTCAGCGGACTGGTCGTCTGGGGCAGCCGGGCCTTTCTGACGGTCCAAGGCTATGCCCCGCAGCAAGAGACGGCTGCCTACAACAGCGAGGCCGGTGCCGACACCGGGTCACGAATCTGGAAAGCCTTCAAGAACGGCGGCCACACCGCCTGCTTCTGGACCGACGGCACTGGTCTTCAGCTGGCTCTGGCATACATCAAGTACCGGGTCGGAGTGACCGAGGATCAAGCCCGGGAGTGGACGGCGCTTCGCTCTGGTCTCACCGAGGCCGGACCGACTATGGCCGAAGCTTGCGGCTCCCTGATCGACCGGGGCGTCGGCTTTCGGATCCGAAGCTGGGATGACCTGGGCGAGCACGCCGGCCCAGTCCGGGAGCAGGTCGCCGCCCTGCGCCCGGACTTCGAGGCCTTCTACGGCGCGCTGAACGATGAGCAGCGGGACCGTCTGCGCGCCCTGGTCCAGCCCTACGCCAAAGGCCGGTAAAGCCCTTGCCAAAACCCGGCCTTTGCCCCACATCGAAGGACCGATGTCGGGAGTCGGTCGATGCCTCAGCCCCAAGCCCTGATCCTGGATGACCGCGGCGTCCTCGCCGTCGAAGGTCCCGACGCCCGCAGCTTCCTGCAAGGCCTGATTTCCAACGACGTCGAGCGCGTCGATGAGCAGCGGGCGATCTGGGCCGCGCTGCTCACCCCGCAAGGCAAGTTCCTGCACGAGTTCACGATCTTCCAGGCCGAGCCGGAGACCCTGCTGCTCGACTGTGAGGCGGCGCGTCTGGCCGACCTCATGAAGCGGCTCTCGCTCTACAAGCTGCGCTCCAAGGTCGCTCTCCGGGATGCCTCCGGGTCCCATTTCATGGCGGCCTTCTTCGGCGCGGGCGCCCTGGACTCCCTGGGCCTGCCCGCAGAACCCGGACGGGCCGTTCCCATGAACGGCAGCCGGGTCGCGGTCGACCCGCGGCTCGCCGAGCTCGGTGCCCGGGCTGTGATGCTCAAAGCCGACGGCAACGCGTCCCTCGACCTGCCCGGCTTCGATCCGGCCGCAAGGGCGGACTACGACCGCCTGCGCATCGCCCTCGGGGTGCCCGACGGCAGCCGCGACCTGCAGGTCGAGAAGGCGATCCTGCTGGAGAACGGCTTCGACGAGCTCAACGGCATCGACTGGGAAAAGGGCTGCTACATGGGCCAGGAGCTGACCGCGCGCACCCGCTACCGCGGCCTGGTCAAGAAGCGCCTGCTGCCGGTGGGTTTCGAGGGGCCGACGCCCGCCTCCGGGAGCCAGGTCACCTGCGACGGCAAGGACGCCGGCACGGTCTTCTCCAGTGTCGGAGACCAGGGCCTCGCCCTGCTCCGCCTCGAGCGCCTGGACGGCACCCTCTTGGCCGGCGGAACCGTGGTAACGCCGCGGCTGCCCGACTGGATTTCGCTTCCCGAGCAGGGCTAGCGGGAAATCGGGGTCCAAAACCGCGACCTGTGACAAAAGCCACGCCGAGGACCACAGGCCGGGCTTAAGAGTTGGTCCCGGCATGAACACTTCAGCTTTCAACACCACCGCGAGAAGCGCGGACCTGGGACTGCGCTATTGGGAAGATCGCCGGCGCGACCGCGGCCTGCCGTCGCGCGCCGACATCGATCCCTTGGACATCCCGGACCTGCTGCCGCAGGTCTTTCTGGTCGACGTGGCCCGGGCGCCGCTCGACTTCCGCTATCGCCTGGTCGGCACCCAGATCGTGCGCCACTCGGCCGCGGACTACACCGGCAAGAGCCTCAACGAGCTGCCGGAGCAATGCCCGCCGAGCCGGATCTGGTCGCTGTTCCAGAGGGTCGTCGAGGAGCGCCGTCCCTTCTCGGCCGAGATTCCCTACGTCCACATCCCGGGGAAGTCCGTTGAGATGCAGGCGATGCCGCTTTCCGACGACGGCACGACCGTCAACATGATCTTCGGCATGGTTCACTTCGATCCGAGCCTCGCCTTGCCCAGGACCATGCTGCCGAACCACAACCATGTGGCCTTCTAAGCGCGCCGGCGACAGCCGTTCCCGCTATCGGGCCAGGGTGTCGGTGTAGGCGTCGACCGAGATCGCCTGGCCCGAGATCCTGGCGCCGGCCGCGGAGCAGAGGAAGAGCGTCATGCTCGCGATGTCCTCGGGCTCGACGAAGGTCCTCAGTGCGGAGAACCGGGTATAGCTCGCTCGGACCTCGGCCTCGTCGCGCCCGCTGGCCGCCGCCTCGGCGGCGATCACCCGGTCGATCCGGGGCCCGGCGACCGCCCCCGGGCAGATGGCGTTGACCCGGATGCCGTGCGGCCCCAGCTCGTGCGCCAGGGACTTGGTCAGGCCGATCACCCCCCACTTCGAGGCCGCATAGGGCGTGCGCCGGGGAAAGCCGAAGCGGCCGGCCGCCGAGGAGAGGTTGACGATGGCGCCGCCCGGCCCTGCGGCCTTGAGAAGCGGCACGCCGCGCTGCAGGCAGAGGAACATCCCCTCCAGGTTGACCGCCAGGGTCCGGCGCCAATCCTCGAGCGAGATGTCCTCGAGGGGTGCGGTCGGGCCGGCGATCCCGGCGTTGTTGACCAGGACGTCCAGGCCGCCCAGCGCAGTCACTGCGGCCTGGAACAAATGCGCGACCTGCTCGGGCTCGGCCACGTCGGCGACGACGCCCTGAAGGTCATCGTTGGTTTCAAGGACTTTCTTGAGGGCGGCCGAATCGACATCACAGACGAAGACCCGCGCCCCTGCCCCGAGGAAGCCCTCGGCGATCTCGCGCCCGATCCCGCTCCCTGCCGCGGTCACGACGACGCGCTTGTCCTTCAGGTCCTCCAACATCGCTTCGCTCTCCCCTTTGAGCTTAGGCTCATCAAAATCCGGCTCAAGTCTGCCCAGTTTGTGGCCCCTTGGCTGTCGCTCCGAGTGTTCGGCCGACGAGTGCGTCCGGCCGGAACAAGGCCATCGGCTCCGCCTCAGTAGGGTTGGCCGTTCTTGTGGAGGAATCGCGCGCTGGGTCCGCTGATCTCCACCTTCATGTCGATGTCCGGGTACTCCGCATAGTCCTGCGCCGACCGGGTGCCAACCTCCAGGACCCGCGCCGGTCGCTGCGAGCGGTTCACCAGGTGATGGCCGTCGCGGCGGCCGGCAGGAAATCCCGCCGCCATGCCGGGCGTAAGGCGCTGCTCGCCGGCATCCGTGATCAAGATCACCTCGCCGTCCAGCACGTAGACGAACTCGTCCTCGTTCTCGTGCCAGTGGCGCTGCGACGACCAGGCACCGGGGGGCAGGGTCAGCAGGTTGGCGCCGAACTGGGTCAGGCCCAGCGCATCTCCGAGCGCCCGCCGTTCGCGGGTCGCGCAGGGTTCGTCGAAGGGTGTGGGATAGCTTGAGCCGGTTTGCGTCTCTACAGCCTCTGGATCGAGCGCCGGTGGTTTCGGCCCATTGGTCATGGTGCAACTCCGGAGTCCTGGCCAGAAGAAAAAGGAGAAAGTGCGGATAAGGTGACCCGAACATGTCCGCCGATGCAACATAGCCTTGCGAGTGCCTGCCGGTATCGGACAGCGGCCCTGGGTCCGACTCCGGGTTCAGATCTTTTCTTCGATCTCGGCCAAGCGGCGGAAGGGCGACGCACCTCCGGCCAGACTGAGGGAGCCGGCCTTGGCCAGCCCCTCGCGGCCGTAGCGTTCGCGCAGCGCGTCCCCGAGCCAGGCTTCGGCCTGGGTTTGGCGCTGGGTTCCCAGGCGGTCGGCCTCGGCCAGCCATTCCCTGTGCGCGGCGACCGCCTGAAGCAAGCGAGCAATGTCGGTCGCCTCCGCCGCCGCCACCGCTTCGCAGCGGACCGGCCAGCCGTCCTGCTCCGAGGCGGCCAGGCCCAGGGCACCCTTGAGATCCGCCAGCGCCCGCCTGGCCGGGGCGCCCAGATCGGCCTTGGTCACGACTGCGATCTGAGGGATCTCGACGATCCCGGCCTTCATGAACTGCAGGCTATCGCCCGAGCCGGGCTGGACGCAGAAAACCACCGTGTCGGCGACTCCGGCGACGTCGGTCTCCGACTGGCCGACACCGACGGTCTCGACGATCACCAGATCGAAGAGCGCGCGCAGCAGGATCACCGCCGGGTAGGTCAGCTCGGCCAGGCCGCCGAGGCGGGCCCGCGCCGCCATGGAGCGCACGAAGACGCCGGGATCGGCGGCATCCGCCGCGAATCGGGTGCGGTCGCCGAGCAGGGCGCCCCCCGAACGTTTGGAGGAGGGGTCGACCGCGACCACGGCCACGCTGCGGCCCTCGGACCGCAAGGCCCGGATCACGGCGCCGATCAGGGTCGACTTGCCGACTCCCGGCGGCCCGGTGATGCCGAGCACCTGGCCGCCGGGCGCCGCGTAGGCGGCATCGAGCAGCGCCAGACTCGCCGCCGAGTCCGGGGCGCGCTCCAGCGCCGCCAGGGCGCGCGCAACGGCGGCCTTGCCGCCGGCCTTGAGGGTTTCGAGATTCGCCTCGGTCACGAGGGGCAGTTGGCCGGCTTCACCGGAGTCGGTCAAGGCCGCGCGCTCTACGGCTTGCCCGCAGGCGCCCGAAGGTGCCAAGCTGCGCCGCGATGGAGGACACCCTCGGCACCGTCTCGTCCCACTACGCCCGCCACGGCGCGCTCACGGCGCGCCTCCTCGACGCCCTGGCGGCAGCGGGCAAGGACACCGCCGCGCTCGGTGTCGAAGACCTCTCGCCGCTCGACCAGTTCCACCTGCGGGGACACCAGGCGACCCGAGAGCTGGCCGACGAGGCGGGCCTCGCGCCCGGCCAGCGCCTGCTCGACATCGGCAGCGGCATCGGCGGGCCGGCGAGGATGCTGGCCGAGGAACACGGCGTCGCGGTCACCGCGGTCGACCTGACAGAGGCCTATTGCCGCACCGCGGCGGAGCTCTCGGCCCTGCTGCCCCAGGCGCCGGCGCCGGCCTTCGTCTGCGCCGACGCGACCCGGCTGCCCTTTCCCGCCGACGGCTTCGACGTGGTCTGGACCCAGCATGCCGGGATGAACATTCCGGACAAGCCGGCGCTCTACCGGGAATGCCTGCGGGTCTGCCGGCCCGGCGGACGCTTCCTGATCTACGACGTGGTCGAGGGGCCGGTGGGCGATCCCTACTTTCCGGTGCCCTGGGCCTCGACCTCGGGCGGCAGCTTCCTGGTCCCTGCGACGGCGCTGCGCCAACTGGTGCTGGCGGCGGGGTTTCGCGAGCTCGCTTTCCGCGACCTGAGCGGGGAGGCGCTCGCCTGGAACCGGAAGCGCCAGGCGCGGATGGCCGCGGACGAGGGGCCGCCGGTCCTCGGGACGCATCTCCTGCTGGGCCCGGAGTTCCCCCAGATGGTCGCCAACGTCGGCCGCGGGCTGGAGGAAGGCCGCCTGGGCCTCGCCATGGGGCTCTTCGAAAAGCCGGACTGATCCGGGCACCGTGGTAGGCTGTCATGCCCTTGGTACCGGGGAGGCGCCGATGTGGAAATGGCTGGTCGCCCAGGGCCCGACCTTCAACGCCGCCTTGATCACCGCCCTGACCATGATCCCGACGTTGCTCGCCTTCTCAATCCTGGGTTGGCTGGGCGTGGGCCTGCTGGGCGTCATGGGCCTGCTGGTCGCGGTGAAGGCCGACCTGAACGAGGACGCCGTCGCCGGCGACATGACACGCATGAACACGGTCTATCGCGAACAGCTGGCCGAGCGGGCCCGGCGCGATCCGCAGCAGGTCGCCGCCGAAGCGCAGGCCCGCGCAAGGGTCCTACAGGTGGTCCGGCTGATCTTCGGCGCCCTCGCCGTGACCGGCTTCGGGGTCTACCTGCTTTCGATCCTGTGACGCGCTGTCCAACAACGGCGGTTCCAGGGCCGCTGCGCTTCGCACGCAACGGTCACAGATAAGACCACGATTATCCTCGGGTCGTGAACGGGCTGCGGCGCTAGAGTGCCGCCGCCTGAACGCGCCCGGCCGACACTCTACGGCCGCCGTGGCGCGTCTCGGTTCCCGGCGTCACCATGGCAACCATCATCAAGAAGAGACGAGGGCTTACTCCATGACCAAGGGTTTCCCATGCGCCACGGCAAGCCTTGCGCTTGCGCTCGCAGTCTTTGGAAGTGCCGCCGCCCAGGCCGAGGACGAGGCCAGCTACCAGGCGATCTGCGAGGAGAACGCCCCGATCGAGCAATGCACCTGCCTGCTGCGCGAGCTCAAGGGCAACCTTTCGCCACAGGACTACCAGGCCTTCCTGACGGTCTCCGTCGCCAGCGCCCGGGACCCTGCCAAGACCCTCGAAGTCATGCGCGCGCAGGCCAACGGCGAAGAAGAGGTGGCCGCGATGAGCTCGCGAATCGCCGGCGCGGTCGCCCCTGCGACGAAAGCCTGCGGAATCATCAAGTAGCGGTCATGTGCCCGCCCAAAATCCGCCGCAAAAAGGAAGCAATTCAAACAGCCGATTCACGCGCCCGCAGGGGACATCCGCCCCGGGGCTCCACGCCGACGCCAACCCAGGCCTTCGGCCCCTGACCAGGGCCGAAAGGGCTTCGAGAGACAGGAGACGAGGACAGGATGGTCTCTGGTTTGAGATGGACCCTTGCCAGCGTGATGGCCGCAAGCCTGCTGCCCGGCGCCGCCCTGGGCAACGCCCAGGACGAGGAGGATTTCCGGGCCCTCTGCGCCCTCGACACCGGCGCCGAGAAGTGCGACTGCTACCTGGTCCAGCTTCAGGAAACGCTTTCTGCGGCCGATTACCGCACCTTCCTCGGCGCCCTCCTGGCCAACGCCAAGAAGCTGAAGAGCGGGATCGAGCTCTCGCCCCATCTCATATCGATCGACGAGGAGGCCCAGGACCTGCGCAAGCGGATCACTCAGGCCAGCGATCACGGTCTGACCGCCTGCGAGATCGACTACCACGAATAGGCGTGAAGCCGGCCGAGCGCACCGTCAAGGAAAGCCTCGGCCGATCCGAAGGTCGACTGTCATCACCGGGCTTGACCCGGTGATCCATGGACGCCCGGCTCAAACCCCGGCATGACCTTTGCGGCGCGACCTGCGCTCCGCACCGATCCCCCGCCCTCTACTCCTGCCGCGCCAAAGCCGCCTGGGCGGCGGCGAGGCGGGCGATGGGCACGCGGTAGGGAGAGCAGGACACGTAGTCCAGGCCGACCTGGTGGCAGAAGGTCACCGAGGCCGGATCGCCACCGTGCTCGCCGCAGATGCCGAGCTTGATCTCCGGCCGGGTCGCGCGGCCCCGCTCGACGCCGATCCGGACCAGTTCGCCGACGCCGTCCCGGTCGATGGAGATGAAGGGATCGGTCTCGACGATGCCGCGTTCCTCGTAGGCCGGCAGGAAGTTGCCGGAGTCGTCGCGCGACAGGCCGTAGGCTGTCTGGGTCAGGTCGTTGGTGCCGAAGCTGAAGAACTCCGCCGCACGGGCGATTCGATCCGCGGTCAGGGCAGCGCGCGGCAGCTCGATCATGGTCCCGACGATGTAGGGGATGGTCACGCCCTCGGCCTCCATGACCTCCTCTGCGGTCCGGTCGATCAGGGCCTTGAGCAGGTCGAGCTCCTTCTCGATCGCGATCAAGGGCACCATGATCTCGGGCTCGACCGTGGCCGCGCCGCCCTTGATGACCTGGGCCGCCGCCTCGAAGATGGCCCGGGCCTGCATCTCGTAGATCTCCGGGTAGGTGATGCCCAGTCGGCAGCCGCGGTGGCCGAGCATGGGATTGACCTCGGAGAGCTTGATCACCCGCTGGCGCATGTGGTCGACCGAGGCCCCGGCCGCCGCCGCGACCTCGGCCATCTCGGCCTCGGCGTGCGGCAGGAACTCGTGGAGCGGCGGATCTAGGAGGCGGATGGTCACCGGCTGACCCTGCATGATCTCGAAAATCTCGACGAAGTCCCGACGCTGCATCGGCAGGATCCGGTCCAGCGCCTTGCGCCGGCCCTGCGGGCCCTCGGCGAGGATCATCTCGCGCACCGCGAGGATGCGTTCGGCGTCGAAGAACATGTGCTCGGTCCGGCAGAGCCCCACACCCTCGGCGCCGAACTGCAAGGCGATGCGGCAGTCCTCCGGGGTGTCGGCGTTGGCCCGCACGCCGAGCCGCCGGACCTCGTCGGCCCAGGCCATGATCTTGGCGAAGTCGCCGGAGAGCTCCGGCTCGATGGTCGGGACCTCGCCGGCCATGACCTCGCCGGTGGCGCCGTCCAGGGTCACCAGGTCACCTTCGTTGAGCACCACGTCGCGGACCCGCATGGTGCCGGTCTTGTAGTCGATGCGCAGCTCGCCGGCGCCGGCGACGCAGGGCCGGCCCATGCCGCGCGCGACCACTGCCGCGTGGCTGGTCATGCCGCCGCGCGTCGTCAGGATGCCCTTGGCGGCGTGCATGCCGTGGATGTCCTCGGGCGAGGTCTCGACCCGGCAGAGGATCACCGTCTCGCCGGCCCCGGCCTGCTGTTCCGCCGCGTCGGCGCTGAACACGATGCGCCCCGAGGCGGCCCCGGGCGAGGCCGGCAGGCCGCGGGCGATGGTCCGGCGCTGGGCCGTCGGATCCAGGGTCGGATGCAGGAGCTGATCCAGCGAGGCGGGATCGATCCGCGCCACCGCCTCCTCCCTTGTGATCAGGCCCTCGGAGACCATGTCGCAGGCGATCTTCAGCGCCGCGCTGGCGGTGCGCTTGCCGTTGCGGGTCTGCAGCATGTAGAGGGTGCCGCGCTGGACCGTGAACTCGACGTCCTGCATGTCGCGGTAGTGCCGCTCCAGCGTGTGGCGGACCGCGTCGAGCTGGCCGAAGACCTCGGGCATGACCTCTTCCATGGCCGGCAGGTCGGAGTGGTTGGCCTGCTTGCCGGCCAGGGTCAGGTGCTGCGGCGTGCGGATCCCGGCGACCACGTCCTCGCCCTGGGCATTGACCAGGTATTCGCCGTAGAAGAGGTTCTCGCCAGTCGAGGGATCGCGGGTGAAAGCGACGCCGGTCGCGCAGTCATCGCCCATGTTGCCGAAGACCATGGCCTGTACGTTGACCGCCGTGCCCCAGTCGTCCGGGACGTTGTGCAGCCTGCGATAGGTGACCGCGCGGGCGTTCGACCAGGAGCGGAAGACCGCCGAGATCGCGGCCCAGACCTGCTGCATCGGCTCCTGCGGGAAGGCCTCGCCGGCCTCCTCGGTGATCCTGGCCTTGTAGTCCGCGATCACCGCCTGCCAGTCCTCCGCCGAAAGCTCGGTGTCGAGGGTGACGCCGCGGTCCTCCTTGTGCAGCTCGAGAATCTCCTCGAAGAGATGGTGGTCGACGCCCATGACGACGTCGCCGAACATCTGAATAAAGCGGCGATAGCTGTCGTAGGCGAAGCGGGCGTCGCCGGAGTGCTTGGCCAGACCCTCGACCGTCCGGTCGTTCAGCCCCAGGTTCAGGACCGTGTCCATCATGCCCGGCATCGAGGCCCGTGCGCCGGAACGCACCGAGACCAGCAGCGGATTGCCCGGATCGCCGAAGCCGGCTCCGGTCTCGGCTTCGACGGCGGCCAGCGCCGCGGCGACCGCGGCATCCAAGTCCTCGGGAAAGGCCCCGCCGTTCTCGTTGAAGAAGGTGCAGACCTCGGTGGTGATGGTGAAGCCCGGCGGCACCGGCAGGCCCAGGGCCGACATCTCGGCCAGGTTGGCCCCCTTGCCGCCCAGCAGCGCCTTCATCTCGGCACGGCCTTCCGCCTGTCCGCCGCCGAAACCGTAGACCCACTTGGTCATCGCACTCCCCTGCCCGCTATCGCCCGCTTCGAGGGCCGTCGTTTCGTCCATTGCCCAACACTTCAATTCAGGAGCCAAACAAAAACACCGCTGTCATCCCCGGATCAGGTCCGGGGACGACAGGAGGCGGTTAGCCGAAGGTGTCGCACGCCTCACCCCTCGATCTTGGAGAAGTCGGCGACCCGTCCCAGGGTGCCGCCGATGGCCGAGAGCAGCCGCAGCCGGTTCTCGCGCAGCGCGGCGTCCTCGCTGTTGACGGTCACGTGGTCGAAGAAGGCGTCGACCGGCCGGCGCAGCCCGGCCAGGGCGGCCATGGCGCCGGTGAAGTCCTCCTTGGAGAGCGCCGCGCCGGCCGTCTCCGAAGCCCGGTTCAGGGCCGCGAAGAGATGCTTCTCCTCGTCCTGTGCCAGGGCCGAGGCTTCGGCGCCGCCATTGTAGGTCGCCTTGTCCTTCTTCTGTTCGATGCGGACGATGTTCGCGGCGCGGCGGTAGGCGACCAGCAGGTTGGCACCGTCGTCGCTGCCGAGGAAGCCCTCCAGGGCCTCGACCCGGGCCAGCAGGCGTACCAGATCGTCCTCGCCGCCGAGCGCGAAGACCGCCGAGATCAGGTCGTGACGCACCCCGCGGTCGCGCAAGGCGACCTTCAGACGCTCGGCGAAGAAATCGACCAGAGGACCGGTCACCGCTTCGCTGCCCAAACTTCGGTAGAGCCTTGCGGAGGCCTCGAGGATCTCGAAGAGCGGCAGGCGAAGCCCGTTCTCGACGATCAGTCGGATCACGCCCAGCGCGGCACGGCGCAGGGCGTAGGGATCCTTGGAGCCGGTCGGCTTCTCGTCGACGGCGAAGAAGCCGACCAGGGAATCGATCTTGTCGGCCAGGGCGACGCAGACCGAGACCGGCGCCGAAGGGCAGGCGTCGTTCGGGCCCTGGGGCGCGTAGTGCGCGGCGATGGCCTCGGCGACTTCCTCATGCTCGCCGTCGTGGCGGGCGTAGTAGCGGCCCATGATGCCCTGCAGCTCGGGAAACTCGCCGACCATGCCGCTGGTCAGGTCGGCCTTGGCGAGTCGCGCCGCCGAGCGGACCCGGTCGAGGTCGGCGCCCGGCACGTGGCGGGCGATCTCGGCCGCCAGGGCCTGCATCCGGTCGACCTTCTCGTCCAGGGTGCCGAGCTTGGCGTGGAAGACGATCTGCTTCAGCGCCGGGGCGCGGCTGGCCAGGCTGGCCTTGCGGTCCTGGTCCCAGAAGAAGCGGGCGTCGGAGAGCCGGGCGCGCAGCACCCGCTCGTTGCCGGCAACGATCGTCTTGCCCCGGTCCGCCGTCGTCATGTTGGAGACGATGACGAAGCGGTCGGCCAGGCGGCCCGTCTCGTCCTGGGTCACGAAGTACTTCTGGTGGCTGCGCAGCGAGGTGGTCAGCACCTCCGGCGGCAGGTCCATGAACTCCTGATCGATGCGGCCGAGCAACGGCACCGGCCATTCGATCAGGCCGGCCACTTCCTCCAGCAGACCCGGATCCGATTTCACGGTGAGGCCCTGCTTGGCGGCGAGCTGGGCGGCCTTCTTCTCGATGATCGCCTTGCGTTCGGCCGGGTCGAGGATCACCTTGGCCGTCTTGAGCTTGGCCTTGTAGTCCTTGAAGTTCGCCACCGCGAAAGCCTTGGGCGCTAGGAAGCGGTGGCCGACTGTCCGGTTGCCGAACGCGAACTCGGCCGCGCCCAGCTCGACCGCGCCCGTCAGGCGCTTGCCGTTGAAGACGGCGAGGACCGCGTGCAGCGGCCGGACCCAGCGGAAGGCCCCGGCGTTCCAGCGCATCGACTTGGGCCAGGACAGCGCGCGGAGCGCGGCGCCGATCACCTCGGGCAGGACCTCGGCGGTCCGCCGACCCGGGACCTCGCGGACCAGGAAGTAGACCTTGCCCTTGTCGGTCTCGCGCAGCTCGGCCTGATCGATGGAGCTCAGGCCGTTGGCCTTGAGAAACCCCTGGATCGCCTGCTCCGGCGCACCCTCGCGGGGCCCGCGCTTTTCCTCGCGGGCATCGGGCTGGCGCTTCGGCAGGCCGTCGACCAACAGCGCCAGGCGCCGCGGCGTCGCGAAGGATTCGGCCTCGGAACATTTGAGACCCACCTCCTCGAGCCCTTCGCACACCAGGCGCCGCAGGTCCTCCGCCGCCCGCGTTTGCATGCGCGCCGGGATCTCCTCGGACAGGACCTCCAGCAGCAGCTCAGGCATCGCGGGCTCCAGCGAGAAAAACTCTGCCTTGAGGGGAAGCCGCGATGAGCCCCCTCCCCATCAAGGGGGGAGGGAATGGAGTTCTCGCTGCGGAGATGAGACCAAGCAGGGCCATCACGCCGCCTCCCGGCTGGCCAGCCAGGCTTCGCAGCAGCCCTTGGCGAGGGTGCGGATGCGGCCGATGTAGGACTGGCGCTCGGTCACCGAGATCACCCCGCGGGCATCCAGCAGGTTAAAGAGGTGGCTGGCCTTCATGCAGTGGTCATAGGCCGGCAGCGGCAGGGGATGGTTGCGGTTCAGGAGCTTGCCGCACTCCGCCTCGGCATCGGCGAAGTGCCGCATCAGCACCTCGGTCGAGGCGGCCTCGAAGTTGTAGGTCGAGAACTCCCACTCGTTCTGCAGGAAGACGTCGCGGTACCGCTTGCCGCCTTGCTCCAGGGGCACGCCGTCCCAGTCCAGGTCGTAGACGTTCTCGACGCCCTGGACGTACATCGCCAGGCGCTCCAATCCGTAAGTCAGCTCGACCGAGACCGGATCGCAGTCGATGCCGCCGACCTGCTGGAAGTAGGTGTACTGGGTGACCTCCATGCCGTCGCACCAGACCTCCCAGCCCAAACCCCAGGCGCCGAGGGTCGGGGCCTCCCAATCGTCCTCGACGAAGCGGATGTCGTGGGCCAGGGGGTCGATGCCGAGGGCGCGCAGCGAGCCGAGGTAGAGTTCCTGGCTGTCGGCCGGCGCCGGCTTGAGGATCACCTGGTACTGGTAGTAGTGCTGCAGGCGATTCGGGTTCTCGCCGTAGCGGCCGTCGGTCGGCCGTCGCGAGGGCTGGACGTAGGCCGCGCGCCAAGTCTCGGGCCCCAGGGCACGCAAGGTTGTCGCCGGATGGAAGGTGCCAGCGCCGACCTCCATGTCGTAGGGCTGCAGAATCACGCAGCCCTGGTCGGCCCAGTAGTCCTGCAAGGTCAGGATCAGGCGCTGGAAGCAGGTCCGTCTCGCCTCGGCCTGGGCCAGGGATGTGGCTTGGTCGTTCCGCGTCTTCGGCATGGGGCTGTCGCGATTGCTGCAGCGCACAACGGCGCGTGAACCTTATCTTTCGCCCCGGGGCGAATCAAGCGCAGAGGCCGGAGCCGGGGGCACCGCTACAGTAGCCGGCCGCAGTTGCTGCAGCTGTTGTCCGGCTTGGGAACCTGATAGGTCTTGCAGGCCGGGCATTCGACCATCTCTTCGACCCTGGGCGTGCCACCGGCCCGCCCCACCTTGGATTTGTCCTCGGCCTTGCGCATCCGGTCGAGGCGCGAGATCCACTTGAAGCCCCACCAGACGGCGCCGAGGATGGCAACGAGAACCAGCAGTTTCTGGATCGAGAACCCGAGCATGTCGGAGTCTTAGGGGCGCGTGGGGCCGGCGGTCAAGCCAAAGGCTGCCGCCCGGCCTGACAATAGATCCGCAACGTTGAATACCGATCGACCGGTTGAGCGCAAAAGCCGCACAGGTGATAATCGAACACAATGAAATCCGGCAGAATCCTTACTGTGCACGACTTCTGGGATGCACCCTTAGCAGGGATCTTCGATTGTGATGGACATCCACATCTCTTCGAACGGCAATTCTCTGAGGAGTTGGATGACTACTCGGATGAGTTTCTGATAATTGCCGTCGATCAAGAAGCCCTCGACCTCGCCTTGGAGGCAGAAGCCATCCACAGGCGTTGGCGCGACGCCTACTCTCGCGGCGAAGTGGCCTGGGATTATCGAGGCGATATGGCGTTGCCCGAGGATCGGGCGCGAAAAGCGGAGTTGACCGGTCTGCTCAAAGGTCGACTGGAAATCGATCCCAAAAGAGCCAAGCGTGTAATCGGCAGGGTCGAAGTCGTTGGAATGCCTAATCCAAACAGCTGGCTGCACTGGTCAGTGGCCAGGCCTCAAGGCTGAGACTTTCCAGCTTCCAGGTCTTCTAGCGGCTATCAAAGCCCGTAGCGCGACCACCAGGCGCGTTCCTCGGCGGCGGCGAGCAGGCCGGCAGCCCAAGCGCCCTCGGCCAGGCTTGGCCCCTGGGTCAGACCGAGGCGGCGGCGCCACCAGGGCCGGGCGCCGTCGACCCGCTTGAGGTGGACCTTTTCGCCGTAGCGTTCGCGCATCACCGCGCGCAGATGACCGAGGCCGTCGATCAGGCCCAGCTCCAGCGCCTTCTTGCCGGTCCAGAATTCGCCGCTGAACAGCGCCCGATCGCTGCCCTTGAGCCGCTCGCCGCGGCGCGCCTTGACCGTCTCGATGAAGGTCGCGTGCATGTCCTTCTGGATCGCCTTGAGGCGGGTCACGTCCTTGGGATCCTCGTCCAGGAAGGGGTCGAGCATGCCCTTGCGCTCGCCGGCGGTGTGGACCCGGCGCTCGATGCCGAAGCGTTTCAGAAGCTCGGGAAATCCGAAGCCGGCGGAGATCACCCCGATCGAGCCGAGGATCGAGCTGTCGTCGGCGAAGATCTCGTCGGCGGCACAGGCCAGCCAGTAGCCGCCCGAGGCCGCCGCGTCCTCGCAGAAGGCCACCACCGGGATCTTCTTCTCCTCGGCCAGGTCGCGGATCCGCCCGGCGATCAGGGCCGATTGCACCGGCGAGCCGCCAGGCGAGTTGACCTGCAGGGCCACGGCCTTGAGGCGCGGCGCCTTGAAGGCCCGATCGATGGCCGGGGCCAGGTCGCTGAGGGTCAGGCCGCTGCGCAACGGCCCGAGCGAGCCGATCACCCCGGAGAGCCGGATGACGGTGACGACCGGCGGCGGCTCCGGCAGGCGCCCGAAGGAGCAGCGGTGGATCAGGCTGGCGATATCCATGAGCGCCTAGATAAGGACTGCCGGCCCGGCTGCCAAGCGCAGAGCAGCGCCTATAGCGGCAGCGGCGCGGCGTCGCGCAGCACCGCCTCGGCCGGCGCGGTGAAGCCGCCGTCGGGACGGTGCAGCACCAGGCCGGGATGCAGGCTCAGAGGCGCCCGGCTGCCCTTGCGCGCACGGACGACGATCCGCTTGGCCGGCTTGGCTTCGGCACCGCCCGGCCAGAGCGGTAAGATCACGGTTGCGCCGGCCCGGCCCGTCAGGGCCGCGAGGATCTCGTCCAGGCGCTCGGCCCGGTGGATCACGCTCAGGGTCCCGTCATCGCGCAGCCGGCGCAGTCCTAGGTCGAGCCAGTCCATCAGGCCGGCCGTCGCCTCGCCATGGCTACGGCGGCGGTCCGCGTCCTCGGGCAGGCGCGAGCGGGCCGGATCCAGATAGGGCGGGTTGATCAGGACGTGATCGAAGCGCGCGGCGCGCAGGGCCGGCGGCGGCGCCAGAACCTCGCCCTCGAGGATTTGGAAGCTGTCCCCGACGCCGTTGACCGCCGCGTTGTCCCGGGCCAGCGCGGCGGTTGCTGGATCGGACTCCAGGCCGCTGGCGGCGACGCCGGGCACCCGGGCCAGCAGGCAGAGCGCGGCGGCCCCGCTGCCGCAGCCGAGGTCGAGCACCGCCTGCCCGGCGCGGGCCGGCACGGCCGCCGCGAGGAACACCGGATCGATCGCCACCCGGTAGCCGCCGGCGGCCTGCAGCAGGCGAACCCGACCGTCGAGCAGCCGATCCTCGGTCACGGCGGGTCGGGCCCCGAGGCTCACGGCATCGGCTCCTCGCCGACCTCGGTCAGCAGGCGCCGGGCCTGGACGTAGTCATCGTCGCCGACGCAGAGCCGCCGCGGGATCGCCCCGGCCGAGCCCTCCAGGACGCTGGTGTGACCGTCCAGCACGAAGGTCGGGATCCCGGAATCGGACAGCAAGGCCCGGAGCCAGGAGATCTTGACCAGATCGTTGCTGCGCAGCAGCTCCTTCATCTCAGGACACCTTTCCCAAACCGCATCGGCCTTCGCGCCCGGTGACGCGAAGTGAGCGGGCTTGACCGGCCCGGCGTTCCTCCTATCCTGCCAGAAAATATGGCCCATCCCCACGACGCAAGTAGTATGATGGGCATAGCGGGATAACCTTGAAACGAGGACCTGACTTGGCATTCGCTGCCGGCGCGACGACAGAGAAGACAGCACGGGACCGCTCCGCCAACGACCGCTTGGCCGGCCTCGTCGGGGACGACCTGAAGGCCGTCAACGCCACGATCCTGGCACGCATGGACTCGCCCGTGGCGCTGATCCCGCAGCTCGCCGGACACATCATCGCCGCCGGCGGCAAGCGCCTGCGACCGATGCTCACACTCGCCTCGGCCCGGCTCTGCGGCTATCAGGGGCAGCGCCACGTCCCGCTTGCCGCCTGCGTCGAGTTCATCCATACCGCTACGCTGCTTCACGACGACGTGGTCGACGACAGCGGCCTGCGCCGCGGCCTCGCGACCGCGAACGCGGTCTGGGGCAACAAGGCCAGCGTTCTGGTCGGCGATTTTCTGTTCAGCCGGGCCTTCCAGCTGATGGTCGAGGACGGCTCGCTGAAGATCCTCAAGATTCTCTCCGACGCCTCGGCAATCATTGCCGAGGGCGAGGTCCAGCAGCTGATGACCGCCAACGACACCTCGACCGACGAGGTCACCTATCTGGACGTCATCCGCTCCAAGACCGCCGCCCTCTTCGCCGCCGCCTGCCAGGTGGGCGCGGTGGTGGCCGAGCGGCCGGAAAGCGAGGAAGAAGCGCTGCGCCGCTTCGGCCTCAATTTCGGCATGGCCTTCCAGCTGATCGACGACGTCCTGGACTACAACGCCGACCAGGGCGAGCTGGGCAAGGCGGTCGGCGATGACTTCCGCGACGGCAAGGTCACCTTGCCGGTGGTCCTGGCCTTCGCCCGCGGCGACGAAGCCGAGCGCGGTTTCTGGCGGCGCTGCATCGAGGAGCTGGATCAGCGCGACGCCGACCTCGAAGAGGCCCTCGCCCTGATGCAGCGGCACGGCGCCCTGGCCGACGCCATGGAGCGGGCCCGAAGCTACGGCCGGGCCGCGCTGGAGAACCTCGACACCTTCGCCGAGAGCGCGGTCAAGTCGGCGCTGGCCGAGACCCTGGAGCAGAGCCTCCGGCGGATCAGCTGACCTGCTGCCGTCAGGGCAGGAAGTCGGCGGTCACGAAAAGCATGTTGACCGTCTCGCCGTCCGCGGAGAGCGGCAGGATCAGGTCCTCGGTCTTCTTGTATTCGTGGTGCTTGCCGACATAGGGCGTATCGCTGGACAGCGGCGTCCGGGTCTCGACCACGCGGGCGCAGGCGGACCAGATCCGGCTGGGCGGCCGCTGGTGGGGGATCTCGCTCATCCAGGTGCCCGTGAGGTCGCGGTTCAGGTGGCTCGCCATCTTGGTCCCGATCAGGCGATAGCGGAAATCGAGCGGATCCCGGGCCACGTCGAGCAGGAACACGCAAGGCAGGATCGTGCGAATGTCCGAGGGATCCAGGTCGGCCCTGGCCGGCATGGCCCGCCCGGCACGGATCCTGTCCCAGTAGGCGAAGGCTGCCTGGTTCGTCGGGTGCCGAAGCCGCCCCGCCTCGAATACGGCGGTCGCTGCCGCGTCGCGCCCCTTGCGCTTTCCATCCCTTCGCGATGGTTCCATGCTCAAGCTCGTCTGGCGTGGAGTGAGTCGAGCCTAGAACTGCTCAGTGCTTCGGCAAATCCCGAAAATGGCGTATCGGAGCAGGAAAATCACATCGAAGCCTGGCGGGCTCCCTCGGTCCGCTAGGACCTGCAACGCCCACGCCCGGAACCGATCTCGACGGTCTCCGCGAGGTGCCTCGTGAAACCTGGTCGGGGAGAGAGGATTTGAACCTCCGGCCCCCACGTCCCGAACGTGGTGCTCTACCAGGCTGAGCTACTCCCCGAAGCGCCGGGGTTATAGCCCGCTTCAGACTGCTTGGCAACGTTCACCTGGGCGCCCCGAGGCGGGCTCGGATTCCTTAAGCGGACTTAACACTTAGCAAGTCGTTAAGGATTTTCGCTCAGTCTTGATTCGGCCAGGAGCCGGGACTCCCGCGGGTCCTGGCCAGAGCGGCTCCCCGAGGCGGCGGGCCGACGGACGGGCGAAGCGTGGAGGACGGCGGCAGCCCATGGTCATCGCGGCTTCAAGACGCGAAGCTTGGTCACGCAAGCGATGGCTGCCAGCTCATCCGCTGCGGCCGGAGACCGGACGATGACGTCGGAGCCGATCCACGACAGGTCGCCGCGCATCGGTCGGGCGGACGGTCTTTGCGGCAACACCTCGCGTCCCCTGCACTACATCGCTGCGACGGTCCTGGGACTGGGGTTCACCGCGATCCTGGTTCTGCTTGCCTTCACCCACATGTCCAACCTGAACGAGACCGCCTTCGAGGCCACGGCCGAAGAGATCAAGGCGCTGATCAACCAGCGGCTGACCCGTTCGGTCGAGATCGTGCACGGCCTCGCCACCCTCTTCCACGCCTCGGCCTTCGTCGAATCCTACGAGTTCAGGATCATGACCGACGAACTGCTGAAGCGCGCGCCTAACATCGACGCCGCGGTCTACACGCCCCTGGAGACCAACCGGGGGCTCTTCGAGGACGAGATGGAGGTGCGCTACGACCGGGCGATCGGCATCACCGAGATGCGCGACGGCGCCCTGGTGTCGGCCGGAAACCGCGACCTCTACGCTCCGGTGCAGCTGTTGCAGCCCCTGGAGCGCAACAACCAGGATCTGCTCGGCTTCGATTTCCTTTCGGACCCGAAGCTGCGCGAGGGCGTGGACCGGGCCATCGTGACCGGCGAGTCGGCGATGGCCGGCCTGGTCGTCGGCCCGAACGGCCGCAAGCGCTATTGGCTGTTCCGGGCGATCTACCGCGGCCGGGATACACCGCTGGACGTGGAGGAGCGGCGCAGCAACGTCACCGGGCTGGTCGCGGTCCGGATCAACCCGGCCCTGCTCTTCGACAGCGACATGCTGACGGCCGACCTCTCGGTGACCCTGATGGCCGAGGACGACAGCGTGCCGGAGGCCGAACGCACGCTCTACCGCAAGACCGCCGAGCCGGAGCAGCGCCTGCCCCTGGCCTCGGCCAACATCCTGAGCCGGATCTACCGCATCTACCTGGGCGAGCGCACGCTGGTCCTCCAGGTCACCAAGCGGCTGTCGCTGCTGGAGATCAAGCCCGAGATCACCCTGATCGCCTTCTCGGTCGGGATCCTGATCACCGTGCTGCTCCTTCTGCTGGCGCGCTACACGATCCTGCGCGCGCAGGACCTTGAGCAGCGCCACGAGGAGGTCAGCCGGCAGGTGACCCAGAAGACCCGCGAGCTTTCGACCAGCGAGGAGCGCTACCGGCAGCTCGTGGAGACCACCAACGTCGTGCTCTTCGAGGCCGAGCCGCAGGACCTCCGCTTCACCTACGTCGGCCCGCAGGCGGCGAAGCTGCTCGGCCACGCCGTCGAGGACTGGTACCGGGAGGGCTTCTGGGTCGAGCACATCCACGCCGCCGACCGCGGCCGGACCCTCGCCCACTGCCGCCAGGCCATCGAGTCGGGCGAGGACCGGGCCTTCGAGTGCCGCATGCTGGCCGCGGACGGCCGCACCGTCTGGCTGCGCATCCTGGTGACCATCCCGCCCTACGACGACGAGGCGCAGTACCTTCACGGCGCCATGCTGGACATCACGGAGGTGAAGGAAGCCGCCCTGGCGATGACCATCGCCAAGGAGGAGGCGGAGATCGCCAGCCGGGCAAAATCGAGCTTCCTGGCCAACGTCAGCCACGAGCTGCGGACCCCGCTGAACGCCGTGATCGGCTTTTCGGAGATGATCCGCAACGAGACCTTCGGGCCGACCGGGGATTCCCGCTACCGCGAGTACGCCAAGGACATCCACGACAGCGGCCGGCACCTGCTGTCGCTGATCAACGACATCCTCGACGTCTCGAAGATCGAGGCCGGCAAGTTCACCCTGCACGAGGAGCCGGTCTCCCTGCCCAAGGTCGTGACCTCGGCGCTGCGCTTCGTGCGCGAGCGGGCCCGCATGGGCCGCCTGACCCTCAGCGCCGACCTGCCCTACGACCTGCCGCTGGTCCTGGCAGACGAGCGCAGCATGAAGCAGGTCCTGCTCAACCTCCTGACGAACGCCGTGAAGTTCACGCCGGAAGGCGGCACGGTGACCGTGCGCGCCGACTGCAGCCCGGAAGGCGAGGTCCGGCTCTCCGTCGCGGACACCGGAATCGGCATGTCGAAGGAGGATCTGCCCCGCGCGATGGAGTCCTTCGGCCAGGTCGACAGCGACCTGTCGCGCCGCTACGAGGGCACGGGGCTGGGCCTGCCCCTGGCGAAGCGGCTGGTCGAGATGCACGACGGCCGCTTCGAGATCGAAAGCGAGCCGGACAAGGGTACCGTGGTCACGGTGATCCTGCCGGCCAGCCGGCGCATCGACCCGAACTCCGCCGAGGCGCAGGCCCCCGCCCGCCAGCCTCTCAGGCGGCAGGAGTCCCCCGCCGCCTGAAGCGCCGCGGCAGGCCGCGCTACTGAAACTTGCGCTCGAAGCAGCGGATCTTCCATTGGCCGACGTACTGGCCCTTGAACAGGCGGCAGGCCTGCACCGTCTCGCCGCTGGGATCGTAGAACCAGAGATTGCGGCCGGAGGTGGCCGAGAGCTGCGCCTGCGGCTGCGCCGGCGGGGTCCGAACCGCCGGCTTCTCCGGATCCGTGTTGCCGCGCAGGATCAGGACCGACTGAACGCCGGTCTCCGCTTCGGCGTCGAAGGTCACCGTTTCCCGGGCGCTGCCCCGGTGCACCTGAACCGGGGGCACCTTGGGAGTCTCTTCGAGCTGCGCCGCGAAAGCTTCGGGGCCGCCCTGCTCGAGCGCGACGTGGTCCGCCGCCTCGGCGGGCACCGCCGCCAGGAGCAAACCCGCCAAGAGCGAAGCGCCCGAGGTATAGAACCTCACAGATCCTTGCTTCATTGTCACTCATGCCTCCGAGCAAGATTGATTAACATTGTATTTATCATTCTTAATGGTTTTAGCGCAAATTTATTTTGCATTGACTATGTTTATAGTTAACACGGAGGCTCGGGCCTCCGGATTGTGCCGCGACGCCGGCCCGCGGATCCCGGCCTCCGAAGCGCAAGACGCCGGGCGGTCCCCGAAACCCGGCGCCAACTCATTGATCCTTGCGGAAGAAATGGGCCGCCCTGCAGACCGGCTCCCGAAAAAGTGACTGCGACGATGCAGCCGGAGCCGGAAAATCGGCCCTACACTTGCAGGTGCAGGCATTGTAATGTTTTGCTACGTCTTTACTCTGGCATTCCAGATTCAAAGAGGTTGGCGGGGGCAATGGGTGAGGAAGCGACGCATCGCCAGGACGGCGGTGCGCCCCAGCCGATATCCTCAAGGGAATCGACTGGCAAACTGGGAGGAAATTCGAGATGACCAAGAAATCCAAAGCCAAGACGGACGTCGCCAGCCGGCGGCGCTTCCTGACCGGCGCCGCGGCGGTGACCGCCGGCGCCGCCACGACCGTCGCCATGCCCGGCGTTTCGCGGGCCCAGACCGTGACCCTGAAGATGCAGGGCTCCTGGGGCGCCAAGAGCGTCTTCACGGACATGGCCCAGCAGTACGTCGAGCGCGTCGAGAAGATGGCGGGCGGCCGCCTGAAGATCGACTACCTGCCGGCCGGCGCGGTGGTGAAGGCCTTCCAGGTGCAGGACGCCTGCAACAAGGGTGTCCTCGACGGCGCCCATTCGGTGACCGCCTACTGGTACGGCAAGAACAAGGCCGCCTCGCTCTTCGGCACCGGCCCGGTCTTCGGCTGCAACGCCGCGCAGATCCTGGCCTGGATCCACTTCGGCGGCGGCAAGGAGCTCTATCGCGAGCTCGTCCAGGACATCCTCAAGCTGAACCTCGTCGGCTTCTTCGCCATGCCGATGCCGACCCAGCCGCTCGGCTGGTTCAAGAAGAAGGTCAGCTCTGCGGACGACCTCAAGGGCTTGAAGTACCGTACTGTCGGCCTGGCCACGGACATCATGCAGGGCATGGGCCTGAAGGTGACCCAGCTGCCGGGCGGCGAGATCATGCCGGCCCTGGAGAAAGGCGTGATCGAGGCCTTCGAGTTCAACAACCCGACGGCCGACAGCCAGTTCGGCGCCCAGGACGTGTCGAAGCACTACCACATGGGCAGCTACCATCAGGCCGCCGAGTTCTTCGAGATCATGTACAACAAGGACCGCTTCGAGGGCCTGCCGGCCGAGCATCAGTCGATCCTGGAGTACGCGGCCGAGGCGGCGAACACGGCCAACTACGGCTTTGCCATGGACACCTATTCCAAGGACCTGCAGAAGCTGATCAACGAGAGCGGCGTCAACGTCTACCGGACCGACGCCTCGATCATGAAGGCGCAGCTGGAGTCCTGGGACAAGACCCTGACGCGGCTGAACAAGGATCCCTTCTTCAAGAAGGTGGTCGACAGCCAGAAGGCCTGGTCGGAGCGGGTCGCCTTCTACGACCTGGTCAACTCGGCCGACTACAAGCTGGCCTACGAGCACTACTTCCCGGGCAAGCTGCCCTCCTAAGGCGGGCAGATCGCAGGTCCGAGGTTTTCATCACTGAGGACGGGGCGGCGCAACGCGGCGCCGCCCCACCTGCTTTCCATCCACGCTTGACCTAATCCGGGGCGGCCGATGACTCGCTTTATCTTCCTGGTTGACATGTTGACGGCCTGGGTCGGCAAGGCCTTCTCGTGGTGCATCCTTCTGCTGACCTTCGGCGTCGGCTACGAGGTCTTCGTCCGCTATGCCCTGCGCAATCCGACGGCCTGGGCCTTCGACATCAGCTACATGATGTACGGCACGCTGTTCATGATGGCCGGCGCCTACACGCTATCGCGCGACGGCCACGTCCGCGGCGACGTGATCTACCGGCTGTGGAAGCCGCGGACCCAGGCGATCGTCGAGTTCACGCTTTATTTCCTGTTCTTCTTTCCGGGCGTCCTGGCCCTGATCATCGCCGGTGCCGACTACGCCAACGATTCCTGGTTCTACAAGGAAGTCAGCGTGATGAGCCCGGCCAACGTGCCGATCTTCCAGTTCAAGACCATCATTCCGGTCGCGGGCGGCCTGCTGTTCCTGCAAGGCCTGGCCCAGGTCTGCCGCTGCATCATCTGCATGCGCACAGGGGCCTGGCCGGCCCACCTGGAGGACGTCGAGGAGATGGAGACCGTCCTTCTGCACCAGCACGAGGAAGAGGTCCGCCACAGCAGCGAGCAGACCGAGCAGCCCAAGCCCGGAGGCGGCCAATGACCAACCCCGAAGTCGCCGTCCTGATGCTCGGGATCTTCATTCTGTCGATCCTCCTGGGCTTCCCGATCTGGATCACCCTCATGGCGATGGGGATCTTCTTCGGCTACTACGCCTACTACGACGCCGAGCGCATGCAGTCGGTCTTCGACAATCAGATCTTCGATCTGCTGGTCAACCAGACCTACTCGGTGATGGCCAACGACGTCCTGGTCGCCGTGCCCCTGTTCCTCTTCATGGGATACATCGTCGAGCGGGCGAACATCGTCGACCGCCTGTTTCACACGCTTCAGATCGCCGCCCGGCGGCTGCCGGGTTCGATGGCGATCGCCGCGCTGGCGACCTGCGCGCTCTTCGCCACGGCGACCGGGATCATCGGCGCCGTGGTCACCCTGATGGGCATGCTGGCCTTCCCGGCCATGCTCAAGGCCCGCTACAACACCTCCTTCGCGGCTGGCGTGATCTGTGCTGGCGGCTGCCTGGGCATCCTCATCCCGCCGTCGATCATGCTGATCGTCTATGCCGCGGCCTCCAACGTCTCGGTGGTCAGGCTCTACGCCGGCGCGATTCTGCCGGGCTTTCTGCTGGCCGGGCTCTACATGCTCTATGTGATCGGCCTTTCGCTGCTCAAGCCCGAGCTGGCGCCGAAGCCGCGAGAGGAGGACATCGGCGAGGTCACGACCCGGCAGGTCGTCATCGACATGATGACCTCCTTCTTCCCCTTGGCCTTCCTGATTCTCTCGGTGCTGGGGGCGATCCTCTTCGGCCTGGCCACGCCGTCGGAGGCCGCCTCCATGGGCGCGATCGGCGGCCTGGTCCTGGCCATCGCCTACCGCATCGGTGCCATCCGCGAGGGCAGCCATACGCCGGAGTGGATGCGCGACGGCGCACCGGCCGTGAACCCCTGGCTCTACGCCCTGGGCGTCGGCGCCGTGACCTCCGGCTTCCTCTACCTGGCCTACTTCGCGCTGCGCCTCCTGGCCAGCGCGCTCTTCGACCTGCCGATGCCGGAAGAGCGATCCCTGCCCTTCGGCTTCGGCGCGGCCATCCTGCCGAGCCTCGCGATCGCCCTGCTGGTCCGCTTCGGCGGCCGCGACCTACCGGTCCTGGGCTGGATCCAGCCGCGCAACCCGGCCCTGGTTCCGATGTTCGACTACGCCGGCCGGGGCGCCCTGATCGGCCTGGTCGGCGCGATCCTCTACGTCGCCCTGATCCGCTACGACAATCAGGAGTTCTTCCTCTTTCACGAGCTCAACTGGTGGGCCTTCGACGTCGGATTCTACCTCGGCGCCTTCGGCTGGCTGGCCTGGCAAGTGATCGACAAGCGGGGACTCCAGGAATCCGTCTACCTGTCGGTCCGCACCTCGGCCATGGTGTGCTGGCTCTTCGTCGGATCCTGGACTTTCTCCTCGGTCTTCTCCTACCTGGGCGGGCACGACCTGATCGAGCACTGGGTCCTGGGCATGGACCTGACGCCGGTGATGTTCCTGATCATGGCGCAGTTCATCATCTTCCTGCTGGGCTGGCCGCTGGAATGGTCGGAGATCATCATCATCTTCGTGCCGATCTTCCTGCCCATGCTGCCCTACTTCGGCATCGACCCCTTGTTCTTCGGGATCTTGGTGGCCTTGAACCTGCAGACCTCCTTCCTGACCCCGCCCATGGCCATGGCGGCCTACTACCTGAAGGGCGTGGCGCCGCCGCACATCCAGCTGATCGAGATCTTCAAGGGCGTGCTGCCCTTCCTGTCGATGGTGTTCCTGGCCATGTTCATCCTCTACGTGTTCCCCGAGATCGCGCTGTGGCTGCCCGAGGCAGCCTACGGCAAGTAGCCGCCGGAGGCCGCAACCATGCTGGACAAGATCGTCGCCGGCCTGTCCGTCCTCGCTTTCGCCGTGTTCCTGGGCATCGTGATCTCCTTCGTCACGGAACCGGACCTCTGGGTGGTGATCTTCGTCGTCGTCTACATCGCGATCTACTTCATCTGGCGCGAGCTGCGGGCGGGCGGCAGCCATCTCGAGGACGAGAAATAGCGGCGCTACCTGGGCCGCAAGGGAGGCGTCCCATGGACCTGATCGGCGAAAGCGCTCTGGACCTCCGCGCGAAGCTGGCGGCCGGCGAGATCACCGCGGAAGCGCTGGTCCAGGCCTGCCTGGACCGGATCGCCGAGGTCGACGACGCGATCGGCGCCTGGGCCCATCTCGAGCCGGCGCACGCCCTGGCCCAGGCCCGGACCCTGGACCGGCTGCGCGGCACCGGGCTGCCCCTCGGGCCGCTGCACGGCCTGCCGGTCGCAGTCAAGGACATCGTCGACACCGCGGACCTGCCGACCGAGAACGGCTCCGGCCTGCTGCGCGGCCGCCAGCCGGAGGCCGACGCGACCCTGGTGAGCCTGCTCCGCCAGGCCGGGGCGGTGATCCTCGGCAAAAGCGTGACCACCGAGTTCGCGATGTACGCGCCGGGCAAGACCGCCAACCCGCACAATCCGAAGCATACGCCCGGCGGCTCGTCGAGCGGCTCCGCGGCCGCCGTCGCCGCCGGCATGGCGCCCCTGGCCATCGCCAGCCAGACCAACGGCTCGGTGATCCGCCCGGCGTCCTTCTGCGGCGTCGTCGGCTTCAAGCCGAGCCACGGGCGGATCTCCCGGTACGGCGTGCTGTCGCTTTCAAGGCCCCTCGACACCATGGGGGTGATGGCCAGGACGGTCGAGGACGCGGCGCTCCTGGCCGAGACGCTGATGAGCTACGACGCCAGGGACCGGGACATGCGTCCCTCGCCGGCACCGCGGCTGCTGGAGGTCGCGCGGCAAGAACCACCGCTGCCGCCGCGCTTCGCTTTCGTGAAGACGCCGGTCTGGGACCAGGCGGAGGACGACATGGCGGCGGCCCTTTCGGAGCTGGCCGAACACCTGGGCGCGGACTGCGACAGCGTCGACCTGCCCGAGCTCTACGACCGCGCCCTGCCCAATCACCGGCTCATCATGTGCGCCGACCTGGCGAAGAACCTCCAGCCCCACTACGAACGCGGCAAGGAGGGGATCAGCCCGCAGCTCGCGGCCCTGATTGAGGAAGGGCAGTCGGTCACCGCGGTCGACTACAACCGGGCCCTGGAGTGGCGGGAGGTCCTCTACGACGGCCTGGCGGAGATCTTCGAGGACTTCGACGCCATTCTGACGGCGCCGGCCCCGGGCGAGGCGCCGGCCGGTCTGGAGGCGACCGGCAATCCGGCCTTCTGCACGATGTGGACCTTCCTCGGCGCGCCGGCGGTCAGCCTGCCGGTCTTTACCGGGAGCTCCGGCCTGCCCATGGGCGCGCAACTGGTCGGCCCGCGCAGCGAAGATGCACGGCTACTGCGCAGCGCGGCGGCGCTGCTCGCCCGGCTGCGTGACGGCGACGGCGCATAGGCCAAGCTGCGCCGCGCATGTCGCTTTGGACCATAGCCGTACTCGCGGCCTTCGCCGTCATCGGCGTGCTCCTGCGTCTGCGCTTCGGCAACCTCTACCGCAGGGCTGTTGCGGCCCTGGAGGCGCGCAGCGGGATCGACTCCAAGACCGCGCTGATGCTGGTCGGCGGCGCCACGGTCGCGGTCTGGCTGATCATCGCCTTCACTGCCGACGAAGCCGCCCGCGGCGGCCTCGAAGAGATCTTCGAGTGGTTCCGGGTGCCGAGCGACGAGCCGGCGGCCGCGCCCTGAGCGAACCCGCCGGGCCGGGCGGACGCCTTGTGCCGCGGAATCCCCTGGTTTAGCGTCAGGCGACCACGCAGCGGCAGAGAAGCTCCCCATGACCTCGGCGAAGACGAAAGCGCTCTTGCGGGCGAGACGGCTGGCTGGCGCGGGCCTGCTCCTCGGGCTCGTCGCGCTGACCGGCGGCGCAGCCGCACAGGAGGCGCCCCTCGAGCTCAAGCTGGGCAGCGCCTTCCCGAGCAAGCTGCCCCAGCTCGGCACCTTGGGCGTCAGCCTGACCGAGAAGGTCGGCCGCATCTCCGGCGGCAGCCTGACGCTCAAGTTCCACGAGCCGAACGAGCTCATGCCGCCCCAGGACATGTTCGGCGCCATCGCCGCCGGCGCGCTGGACGCCGCCTGGTCGACTCCCGGCTACTGGTTCGAGCGGGAACCGGCGCTGATCCTGTTCTCCGGAATCCCCTTCGGCCCGACCCCCGGCGAGTACGCCGCCTGGATCTACTACGGCGGCGGCGAGGCCCTGATGCAGGAGATCTATGCCAAGCGGAACATCCACGCGATGATCTGCGGCATCACCGTCCCGGAAGCGGCGGGTTGGTTTCGTAAGGAGATCAAGTCGGTCGCCGACCTCAAGGGCCTGAAGATCCGGATCCGCGGCCTCGGCGCCCGGGTCCTGGAACGCCTGGGAGCGGTCCCGCAGGTGGTCGATCCGGCCGAGATCTACGAGGCGCTACGGCGCGGCAGGATCGACGCGACCGAATACTCCATGCCGATGATCGACCGTGACCTCGGCTTCCATCGGGTCGCACGCTATTACTACTTCCCGGGATGGCACCAGCCCTCGACGCTTTTCGAACTGATGCTCTCCAGGAAGGTCTGGGAGGGCCTCAGCGAAAGCCGCAGGGCGCAACTCGCGCTGGCCTGCGGCGACAACTTCCGCGAAGGCCTCGCCCAAGGCGAAGCCGGCCAGTTTGCCGCGATCACCGACCTCGAGGCCAAGGGCGTCGCGATCCGCAACCTGCCGCCCGAGGTGCTGAGCGCGCTGCGGTCGGCCTGGGATGCGGTCGCCGAGGAGATCGCGTCCGGAGACGAGACCTTCCGCAACGTCTACACCTCGCTCCAGGCCTTCCGCCGCGATTACCGGCTGTGGAAGGAGCTGGGCTACCTGCCCTGAAACCGCCGTGCAAAAACGAAGGGCGGCGCCGCCCGAAGGCCGCGCCGCCGTCCGCGGGGTCGCCATTCCGCCGCCGTCAGGCGGCAAGCTGGTTCAACTTCTCCATCAGATAGTCGAGGTCGTCCGCCGCCAGGTCGTCGTACTGAGTCAGGATGCGCGACAGCATGCGCGAGATGAAGCGCTCGCGGTCGTTGTCCTTGAGGTCGTAGTCGGTCTCCTGGATCACATCGACCGCGACCCGGATCGCCGGGAAGAGCTTCTCCGGCAGCCCGGTCTTGAGGTAGAGCGATTGCAGACCGAGCGAACCCTCGTCGTGGATCAGCAGCCTGGCGTTTTTCACGGGAATCTGCGCGAGGCGCGCCATCGCCGCCTCGAAGAAGGCGAGATCGCCCATGCAGAGCGCCCGCAGGACCAGCGAGGACGAGAGCCGGCCCTTCTTGTGAAGCTGGGCGACCAGGGTCTCGATATCGGTGACCGTCCGGCCGCTGGCCACCAGGTCGACGGTGGCCCGCTCTCGGGTCTGCAGGATCAGGTTGCAGATCTTGTCCGGGCTCAGGTTGCCTTCCTGGAGCAAAAAGGTCTCCAGCCGCTCCGAGATCGCGTTCACCACGCGCTCCGCCACATCGACCGGCATGTTGTTACGCCTGGAAAGTGAATCGGAGACGGCCTCGCTCTCGCCGTACTGGACCATGACCCGGTCGAAGGAGTTCTCGGTCAGTTCGGCGCCTTCGTTGGCGACCAGGCGCGCCACCGCCTTCTCGTTGCCGGTGTCGATCAGGCTGTCGGCGACCTGGGTGGATATCGTCCGGCGTTGCGCGATGGCAGTCTGCTTTTCGGAGTCCTGGCTCTGGATGATGTCGATCAGGTCTTCGTCGGTCAGCACCTCCGAGGACTTGAGGATCGGCAGCGCTACGGAGGTCACGTCCTGCGCCAACTTCAGGGCGATGTCGTGGGACAGGCCCGCGGCCGCCTGCAGGTTCTTCGACAAAGACTCGCGGACTCGGACCGAGACGTCCTGAGCCATCAGCCGGAAGATCGCTTCGGCCTGCTCTCGTTCCGCGTCCGTCAGCTCGCCGTCGGCGAACTCGGCGGCGACCTTGCCGGCCGTTTCGGCCCGGGTTTCATCCGAGCTGTCCGCCACGAGGCGGGCGACATCTTCCTTGGTGAGTTTATGTGCCATCTGGTGGTCCGGCGTCTGCCTGAGTTCTTGGGTGGAAGCCGGCCCCGGCTTCGAGCGGGCCCGCCTCCACGAACGCCGGTGATTCTGCTACGCCTTCCTTAACCTCGGTTTAACGCTCGTGAGGTTTTTCACCTTTTGGCGTAGGTGGGACCTAGATATTTAGGGTTACTTTCGGAACGATCCGCTTTGGCCCCGTCCCGGCATCACGAGCAAGTGTCTGTTCCCTACGCCCTCAGGTCGCTAGGATCATGCCGCTATGATGGCCGGACCGATCGAGACCGAATCGCCGCGTGAGCCCGCCGGGCCGGACCGGGCCTCGCGGCGCCGGCTGCTGGGCCTGATCGGCTCGGTCGGGCTGCTGGCCGTCCTCGGCCCGCGCGGCGGCTTGGCCGCTGAGGATACGATCAGCGTCCAGGACGCCCTGAAGGGGGCGCGGAGCGGTCGTCTCACCCTGGTCGACGTGCGCTCGCCCGAGGAATGGCGCAAGACCGGCCTGCCGGAGGGCGCCGAGGCGGTCACGATCCACGGACCCGAGGGACTTCCCGGCTTCGTCGCGGCGATCCGGGAGCGGCTCGGCGCACAGCAGGATCAGCCGATTGCGCTGATCTGCGCCACCGGTGTCCGCTCGACCGCGGCCAGCCGGGCCCTGCGCGCGGCAGGCTACACTCGGGTGCTGAACGTCCGCGAAGGGCTTTTCGGCAATCAGGCCGACGGTCCGGGCTGGCTGCGCAAGGGCCTGCCGACAGAGCCCTGCCAGTCCTGCTGACGCGGCCGATCAGCCACCCAGGAACGCCCGCAGCGTCTCGAGCTGCCGATCGACCGAAATGTCGACATAGGAGGTGACTTCGAGGTCCCGGTCCTCGTAGGTGTCGCCGTCCGGCCGGTCGCTTTGCCAGGCCGCGATGCAGCGGTCCCGGGCCGTCACCAGTTCGCGAATCTGCGGCCTGAAGAGGGCGATCATTGCGGTGATCCAGCGGTTGGTCGGCCATGACGGCTGAGCATGATCGATCTTGAAGTGATCGAGCAGGCTGCAGACGTGCTCGGCTTGGTACCAGACTTCGCCGGTCACCCAGCGGTTCACAGTGAACAAGCGAAACGGCTCGCCGTCGCCGTCCATGGAGATGGCGATCAGGTGGCTGAGCGCGTCGTTGGGATCCTCCGGCATGGGCGCGCCCGGGATCGGCGCCGGCTTGATGCCGGCCGGCATGCCCTTGGCCCGCAGGAAGGTGTGGAAGTGGCCGTGCTCGCCTTCGAAGCGCCGATCGAGCGGGTGGGCGTGATAATAGTACTGCGCGTGGCTCTCATGGTCGTAGACGTCGCCCGAGGGGTAGTGGTCCCACTCGTAGAAGGTTCCCTGATTACGCAGGATCTCCGCGACGACGTTGTCGCCGGTACGGCCGAGAATGCGCCGGATCTCGACGATCTCGCTGCCGGCTTCGCCCATCCTTTCCACTTCGTCGCGCGGCAGGGCGGCGAGATCGATCGCCCCGGGGGCAAGAGACAGCGTCGCTTCGGGTTCTGGGCGCATGATCGGAGTTTTAGCCGCTTTTCTCGACGATGGAAGTCCCGCGATTCCCAGGACGACCCTTAGTCGGTGACCAAGCGAAATCCGATGAGGATGTGCTTGAGGGTCGCGGGCCTCGCGTGGCGGGCGGCGGGCCGGCAGATGCCGCAGCCGCTGTCGTCCCAGGACCCGCCCTTGACGATGTAGCGCAGGTCACCGGCGGCGCTGGAGGTCCATTCGAAGACCTGGCCCGCGCCGTCGAGCAGACCGAAGGGACTGCCGCCTTCGGGAAAGCTGCCCACCGGCAAGGTGTCGAAGGGGCCTGCGTCGTGGCTGTTCAGGCGCTCGGGTTTCCACTCGTCGCCCCAGGGAAAGCGCAGGCCATCGGCGCCTCGGGCCGCTTTCTCCCACTCTCTCTCGCTCGGCAGGCGCCAGTTCTCGCCCGTCTGGGCGGAAAGCCAAGCGGCGTAGGCCTTGGCGTCGGCATGGCTGACCAGGACCACGGGATGAGGCTCGCGGCCCTCGGGTGGCTTGCCGTCGACCCAGGCATGGCGCCGGGTGCGCTCGTAGGGATGGACCAGGCGCAGGCTGCGCCAGTCGGCGGCACTGACATCGGGTGCCGGATGCCCGGTCGCCTCGACGAAGGCCGCGTACTGGGCGTTGGTGATCGGGGTCTTGGTGATTCGGAAGCTGCGGGTCGCCTTTCTCTGGCGGCGCGGCTCGTTCTCGTACCACAGCCATTCCCGGGTCCGGGAATGGCCGTAGGCGGCCTCGTCCAGGCGATAGGCAAACTCCCGCTCGGCCCGGTCCGAGCCGATGATCACCGGGCCCGCCGGGACCAGGATCGTATCGGGGACCTCGATGTCTGCGGCGATCGCGACCCGGCCGGCCGCGAAAGCGAGCAGCAGGATCGGGGCGTGTCGGAGCTGGAAGCAACGGCACGGCATGGTTCCGACGCCCCTCGTCGTCTGGTCGCTCTGGCTACTCGCGCACGATCATGACCGAGCAGGAGGCATGACGCGCGACCCGCGCCGCATTCGGCCCCAGCAGGTAGTCCTGAAGCTCCGGGCGGTGCGAGGCCATGATGATCACGTCGCAGCCCAACTCCTTGCCGGCGCGCAGGATTTCCTCGTAGATCGTGCCGTGGCCGACGATGTGCTGAACCTTGAGCTCCTTGGGGATCTCGGCCTTGACGAAGTCGTGCAGCTTCTTGCTCGCCTCGTCGAGCGCGTGCTTCTCATAGCCCTCTGGGAAGAAGGAGCCGACGATGCTCAGGCCGTAGTCCGGCACCACGGTCATGACGTGGAGCTGCGCCTTAGAGGTCTTAGCCAGGTGGACCGCGGCTTCGACGGCCTTGCGCTGGGTCTCGGCGTTGCCGAGGTCGACCGGCAGAAGTATCTCCTTGAACATCAGGTCTCGCCCTTTGCTATTCCGCAGGTGCCGGAGCCGCCGCCAAGTCCGCCGGACGCCGCCGGCGCTGCATCAACACGATCAGCCCGAGAAGCAACAAGGCCGGGATGTAAAAGATCTCCTTCGGCAGGCGCTCCGCCGGGACCTCAACGCTCGTGATCTCCCAGTCGAAGTCGAGGCCCGCTTCCTCGGCCGGGCTGCCGAAGCCGATGTTGTCGATCAGCACCTTGCCGTCTTCCTCGCGGATCTCGATCCCGGCCTGCTCCGCCAGCCGCAGCGCGCCGTCGCCGGCGGGGCCGAGCGGCAGCTGCACCGTGGTCGTGACCACGTCGCCGTCGATGTTCTCGCCGGTGGCGACCAGGCGCACCTGGCCGTCGACCGGTGCCTGACCGGCCATGGCGACAATCTCCGAAGGCGCCACCTGACGGAAGGGGCTTTGCACCATGTCGAGCCAGAAGCCCGGGCGGAACAGCGAGAAAGCGATGAGCAGCAGGAGCACCGACTCCCAGATCCGGCTGCGGGCGAAGAAGAAACCCTGGGTCGAGGCCGCGAAGATCAGCATAGCCGCCGTCGCGATCACGAAGATGAAGATCCCCTGGAACCAGGTGACGTCGATCAGCAGCAGGTCGGTGTTGAAGATGAACAGGAAGGGCAGCGCCACGGTCCTGAGCGAGTAGAAGAAGGCGGTGAAGCCGGTCTTGATCGGGTCGCCGCCCGAGACCGCGGCGGCGGCGAAGGACGCCAGGCCCACCGGTGGAGTGACGTCGGCCATGATCCCGAAGTAGAAGACGAAGAGATGCACCGCGATCAGGGGCACGATGAGCCCGTTGGCGGCCCCCAACTCGACCACCACCGGCGCCATCAGCGAGGACACCACGATGTAGTTGGCCGTGGTCGGCAGGCCCATGCCCAGGATCAGGCTGATCAGCGCGGTGAACATCAGGCCAAGGATCAGGCTGCCGCCCGACATCCACTCGACCAGCTCGGCCATCTTCTGGCCGACGCCGGTCAGGGTCACCGTGCCGACGATCACGCCCGCCGTGGCGGTCGCCACCGCGATGCCGATCATGTTGCGCGCGCCGGTGATCAGGCCGTCGATCAGTTCCTGCCAGCCCAGGCGTAGGTCTGCCGCCATCTCGGCGCCCCGGCCCCGGAAGAAGCCCTTGAGCGGCCGCTGGGTGACCAGGATCAGGATCAGCAGCGCACAGGCCCAGAACGCGGAGAGACCCGGGGACTTTTGCTCGACCATCAGGAACCAGACCAGGACCACGATCGGCAGGAGGTAGTGCAGACCGGTCTTCACCACCTGCCCGGCGATCGGCAGCTTGACGATCTCCGCGTTGGGGTCCTCCATCTCCAGATCCGGCGAGCGTGCTGCGAAGCCGACCAGGATGACGTAGACCAGGAGCAGCACCAGGGCGGCGATCGGGCCGGTCAGGCCGGGAATCACGGCCTTCAGCCCGAGCAGGCCGTAATAGATCAGGAAGGAAAGGATGACGATCGAGCACACGATGATCCCGGTGCGGATCAGGGTCTGCTTGAGCGGCGAGATGACGGGCTTGGGCAGGCCCTGCATGTTGGCCTTCATCGCCTCCAGGTGGACGATGTAGAGCAGCGCGATGTAGGAGATCGCGGCCGGCAGAAAGGCGTGCTTGATCACGTCGACGTAGGCGATGCCGACGTACTCGACCATCAGGAAGGCGGCAGCGCCCATGACCGGCGGCATGATCTGGCCGTTCACCGAGGAGGCGACCTCGACCGAGCCCGCCTTCTCCGGCGAGAAGCCGACCCGCTTCATCAGCGGCATGGTGAAGACGCCGGTGGTCACCACGTTGGCGATGGAAGAGCCCGAGATGAGGCCGGTCATCGCCGAGGCCAGGACCGCGGCCTTCGCCGGCCCGCCGCGCATGTGCCCGAGCAGGCCGAACGCCAGCTGGATGAAGTAGTTGCCGGCGCCGCCCTTCTCCAGGAGCGCCCCGAAGAGCACGAAGAGGAAGACGAAGCTGGTCGAGACCCCGAGCGCAATGCCGAAGACGCCTTCCGTGGTCAGCCACATCTGGTCCATCGCCCGGTTGAAGGTCGCGCCTTTCCACTGGATGACCTCGGGGATGAAGCCATAGGAGCCAAAGAAGACGTAGGCGAGGAAGAAGATGGCCACGATCATGAGCGGCGGCCCCAGGGAGCGACGGGTCGCCTCCAGCAGCAGGACCAGTCCAAGGCCCGCGGTCACGAGGTCGAAGGTGGTCGGCTGCCCCGGACGTTCCGCCAGCTGATTGTAGAAAAGGAACAGGTAGGCCGCGCAGAAGGCGCCGAGCAGGGCCGTGACCCAGTCCTGAACCGGGATCCGGTCGCGCGGCGAGCCCTTCAGGGCAGGAAAGGCCATGTAGGCGAGAAAGATCGCGAAGGCCAGATGAATCGAGCGCGTGTGCGTCGAGTTCAGGACCGGGATGATGTCCCCGACGAGAAAGGGCAAGGGCGAGGCGATCCAGAGCTGAAACAGCGACCAGACCAGGGCGACGCCGGCAAGGGCCTTACCGATCGGCCCCGCGACGTTGCGCGCGCCGGTATCGGACGAGGCGACGAGATCCTCGAGCTCCTCACCGGAGAGAGCCTGACCGCTCTTCTGTTCCTCGCTCATCCCTTTCCCCCGCTGTCGTTGATGGATCTTTTTGTGCGTGTCGTCGATCCCGCCCCCCGGGATCGGGAACCGTCCGGGCCGTCAGGCTCAACCCCCTTCGACCGGCAGGCCGGCCTCGCGGAAATAGCGCAGCGCACCGGGGTGAAGCGGCGCCGAGAGCCCGTCCGTGACCATGCGCTTGGCGTCGAGGCCGCCGAAAGCCGGATGCATCTTGCGGAAACGGCGCAGGTCGCCGAGCACGCTGCGCGTGATCGCATAGGCCAGCGCCTCGTCGAGCGACGCGGTGGTCACCACGGTTGCCTTGACGCCGAAGGTCTTCACGGGCTCGGGATTGCCGGCGTAGATCCCGCCCGGAATCTCGGTCGCGGCGTAGAAGGGGTTTTCGGCGATCAGCTTGTCGATGGCCGCGCCGCTGACCTCGACCATCACGGCATCGCAGAGGCCTGCCGCCTGGCCGACCGAGGCGTTGGGATGGCCGACGGTGTAGATCATGGCCTGGACCCGGTCGTGACACAGTGCCAGCGATTGCTGGGCGGCCGGCAGCTCATCGGCCAGGGAAAAGGCGCTCCGGTCCCAGCCCAGGGCCGCCATCACGATCTCCATGGTCGCCCGCTGGCCCGAGCCCGGGTTGCCGATGTTGACCCGCTTGCCGGCGAGGTCCTGCAGCTTGGCGATCCCGGCGTCGCGCCGCGCGACCACCGTGAAGGGCTCGCCGTGCACCGAGAACAAGGAGCGCAGCCCTTCGTCCGGGCCGGCCTCGGCGAAGGGGCCGCTGCCCCTGACCGCGTGGTAGTGCCAGTCTGACTGTGCGACGCCCAGCTGCAAGGCGCCGCCGCGCAGGTTCTCGAGATTGAAGATCGAGCCGGCGGTCGAAAGGGCGTTGCAGTCCGTGCTCTTGAGCGATTCGTCCCGTGCGGCCAGATAGCAGAGCGCCCGGCCGACCTGATAGTAGACACCGGCCTCGCTGCCGGTGCCGATGGTCAAGGAGCCCTGTGCCGATGCGGGCGAAGGGCCGAAGCCTGGGCATAGTGACAAGAAGAGGGATGCTACAATGACCGCCCGGCGAACGGGCCAGCCTAGACGTGACGTCGAAGGGACATTGCGGTTCAGCAGCATCTAGCAGAACACCGCCGGGCGGGCGCAAGGCGTCCCGCCCGGCGGCCCCAGGTTACATCCAGCCCTTCTCCTTGTAGTACTTCGCGGCACCGTCGTGGAGCGGCGCCGAAAGGCCGTCCTTGATCATCTCCGTTTCCTTCAGGTTGGCGAAGGCGGGATGAAGCCTCTTAAACTGGTCGAAGTCGTCGAAGACCGCCTTGACCACGTTGTAGATCGTGTCCTCGGCAACCGCGGTCGACGAGACGAAGGTCGCGCCCACGCCGAAGGTTTCGACGTCTCGCTCGGTTCCCGTGTACATGCCGGCCGGGATCACCGCCTTGCGGTAGAAGGCGTTGTCGGAGACCAACTTGTCAATCGCCGGACCCGTCACCGAAACCAGGACGGAGTTGCAGGACGTCGTCGCCTCCTTGATCGCGCCGTTGGGATGACCGACCGTGTAGATCATCGCGTCGATCTTGTTGTCACACAGCGCCTGGGACTGCTCCGAAGCCTTGAGCTCGGAGGCCAGCGAGAAGTCGCCCGACGTCCAGCCTACGGCCTGAAGCACCACGTCCATGGTCGCCCGCTGACCGGAACCGGGGTTGCCGATGTTGACGCGCTTGCCCTTGAGGTCGGCGAAATCCGTGATGCCGGAGTCGGCCCGCGCCACGACGGTGAAGGGCTCGGGGTGCACGGAGAAGACGGCGCGCAGTTCCTTGTTGGGACCCTGGTCCTTGAACTTGGAGGTGCCGTTGTAGGCGTGATACTGCCAGTCGGACTGCGCAACGCCCATGTCGAGCTCTTTGCCGCGAATGGCGTTGAGGTTGTAGACGGAGCCGCCCGTCGACTCGACGGAGCAGCGAATGCCATGGTTCTTGCGGCCCTTGTTGACCAGACGGCAGATCGCGCCACCGGTCGGGTAGTAGACGCCGGTCACGCCACCAGTCCCGATGGTGATGAAGGTCTGCTCGGCCTTCGCCTCTATCGCGCCGCCGGTCAGAGTTGCGCCGCCGATCAAGGCGGCCGCGAATGCCGTAGCAAACAGCTTGTTCATGTGGTTACCTCCGACTATTGCCAGTCTGCCCTTGTGCGAGAGCAATTTACCGTTTCCGGAACGCATGGCGGAATGCCGCCCAGGAGCTTCGCAAGGCGCCCGTGCGGTAATCCGCGTTGCTGATGAAAGCTAGCCTGTCCGGGCTTCGGCAATCCGGGGCAGCGATGCCACCCGATCGCAACCGGACTGTTGCTCAGAAAGACGTCTCCCTGCTGCCAAGAACCGAGCGCTTGCCGCGCCTCTGTCACAGGGGCATTGAACAACTATTCCGCCCAAATTGCCACCCCCGGAAAAACCCATTGGATCGGGTTCAGGCCTGGCGGCCCTCCATCAGAGCCCGGGCCGCGGCGGCGGCCGCCAGGGGCCGGCCGATCGCCGCAATGCCGCGGGCCGCCGCCGCGACCAGGCCGGCGTTGTCCGCCGCCTGAATCCCGGCGGGCAGGAAGAGGTTGTTCTCGAAGCCGACCCGAGCATGCCCGCCCAGGGCCGCCGCCGCCACCGCGCAGGCCGTCTCGCGCGCCCCGAAGGCGCAGACCATCCAGAGATGGCCGGCCGTGTTGGCCGCGACGAAGGGCAGCAGGTCCCGCGGCTGCGAGGTTTGGCCCGGTGTATAGCGGCCGAGGACGAAGAGCAGGAAATGCGGTCCGCCGGGGATCACCCCGCGCCGGACCAGATCGTCAAAGCGCGCGATCTCGTCCTCGGAGTAGAGGATGTACTGCGCGAGGACGCCGCGCGCCTCGAGCCAGGCGAAGAACTCGCCGGCCGCCGCTTCCGCAGCCGGGTCCGGACAGAGTTCGCGCAGCGCCAGGCTGGCCGCCTCGGGCTCGGTCTCGCGGACCACGGCCATCTGCTGCGCCGGGCTGTAGCGGCCTACGGCCTCGGTGGTGATCTGGACGACGATGTCCGCGCCGGCCTCCCGGCGGATCGCCGCCGTGGCATCGCGATAGGCCTCCGCATCCAGCAGGTGCGCGCCCTCCCGGTCCCGCACGTGCAGGTGGATCATCGCCGCGCCGGCCTCGGCACAGGCTGCCGCGGTGCGGGCGATCTCGGCCGCGGTCATCGGCACCGCCGGATGATCTTCGCGGGTCTTGCGGGCGCCGTTCGGCGCGACCGTCAGGATCAGCGGCTGCCCGAGGTCGTCGCCGCTCACGCCCCGGCCTCCGCAAGGTCCTCGAAGGCGTTGGCCACGGCGGCCTCCAGCTTGTCGACCAGCTCCTCGACCTGGGCGTCGTCGAGGATAAAGGGCGGCGCCAGGAGGATATGGTCGCCGCGGGTGCCGTCGGCGGTGCCGCCGCCGGGATAGCAGATCAGGCCCTCCGCCATCGCCGCCTTCTTGATCCTGGCGTGCAGCTTGAGCGCCGGATCGAAGGGCGTCTTGTCGCCGCGGTCGCGCACCAGCTCGATCCCGATGAACAAGCCCCGGCCGCGGATGTCGCCGACCTGGGGATGGTTGCCGAAGCGCGCGGTCAGGAGGTCGCGCAGGACAGCGCCCTTGGCCACCACGTTGTCGAGCAGGCCCTCGCTCTCGATCGTCCGCTGGACCGCCAGGGCGGCGGCGCTGGCCGTGGCATGGCCGATGTAGGTGAAGCCGTGCTGGAAGAAGCCGCTGCCGGCCTCCAGGGCGTCGTAGATCTTCCGAGCGACGAAGCAGGCGCCGATCGGCTGGTATCCGGCACCCAGGCCCTTGGCGCAGGTCACAAGGTCCGGGCTGACGCCCTCCTGCTCGCAGGCGAAGAGGGTTCCGGTGCGGCCCATGCCGCACATCACCTCATCGAGGATCAGCAGCACGCCGTAGCGGTCGCAGATCTCGCGGATCCGCGCGAAGTAGCCGGGCACCGGCGGCACCGCGCCGGCGGTCGCCCCGACCACGGTCTCGGCCAGAAAGCCGATTACCGTCTCCGGGCCCAGCTCCAGGATCGCCCGCTCCAGATCGTCGGCGGCCCGCCGGCCGTAGGCCTCCTCGCTCTCGCCGGGTTCCTGGTGGCGATAGGCGTAGCAAGGCTCGATGTGGGCGACGTCGATCAGCAGCGGCTCGTAGGGCTTGCGGCGCCCGGCGTTGCCGCCGGCGGCCAGCGCGCCCAGGGTGTTGCCGTGGTAGCTCTGGCGCCGGGCGATGAAGCGGCTGCGCGTCGGCTCGCCGATCTCGAGGAAGTACTGCCGGGCCAGCTTCATCGCGGTTTCGTTGGCCTCCGACCCGCCGGAGACGAAGTACATCTTGCCGATGCCCTCGGGCGCGCGGGTCACCAGGTGTTCGGCCAGGGCCTCGGCCGGCTCGTTGGTGAAGAACCCGGTGTGCGCGAAGGGCAGGCGCCGGACCTGCTCGACCACGGCCTCGACCACCGCCGGATGGGAGTGTCCGAGGCAGGACACCGCCGCCCCACCCGAGGCGTCGAGGTAGCGCCTGCCGGCGCTGTCGACCAGGTAGGGGCCTTCGCCGGCGACGGCTGAGGGCGGGGTTTGCTGCGTGTGGCGATGCAGGATGTAGGACATGTTCGCTTCCCGAGGCGCGGAGCGCTGCTCGACTCCGCCTGCCGGTCTGAGGTCTTCCCGGGTCCATCGGGCCCGGACCGCGGCAAGCCTACGTCGCCGGGGAAGCCTACGGCAAGGGCACCGCGAGCGCTTTGCCGATTGTGTCGGCGGGCCGCCCTGATTAGCCTAGCGCGCCGCGGGCCGGGCCACGGCCGTCAGCCAGGGGGAAATCGGGCCATGAACCTGAAGGACCACATCGCCGAGGTGCCGGACTTCCCGGAGCCCGGGATCCTGTTCTACGACATCTCGCCGCTGCTGGCCCATCCCGAGGCCTGGCAGGAGACCGTCCGGCAGCTCTCGGAAGCGGTGGCCGCCCAGAAGCCCGATGTCCTGGCCGGCATCGAATCGCGCGGATTCCTGGTCGCAGCGCCGCTCGCCCTGCAGCTCAACCTCGGCTTCGTGATGATCCGGAAGAAGAACAAGCTGCCCGGGGCAACCATTCCCTACACCTACGACCTGGAATACGGCAGCGACAGCATCGAGATTCAGGCCAACGCGGTGCAGCCCGGCCAGAAGGTCGCCGTACTCGACGACCTGCTCGCCACCGGCGGCACCATGAACGCCAGCGTCCAGCTCCTGCGCAGCGTCGGTGCCGAGGTCACCGGCGGCGCCGGCATCATCGAGCTCACCTTCCTCAAGGGCCGAGAGCGGCTGGATATCCCTTTCACCTCGATCCTGACCTACGACGAATAGATCGTCGGCGATTCCGGCGTCTCCAGGGTTTCCGCGAGGGCCAGGAGCTTCTCGTCGGTCCCCGGTCCGCCGATCAGGGACAGGCCGAGGGGGCAGCCGTCGAGGCTGGCCAACGGCAGGGAGATCTGCGGCAGGCGCGCCAGGCCGGCGATACAGGTCAGGCGGTGCACCCGGTAGCGGTGGTCGAGCAGCGCCTCCTCGGTGGCGTCGATGCGCGGCGCGATGCCCGGCGCCGTCGGCAGGCAGAGCAGCGCATCGTCGCCGAGCCGCTCGGCCAGATCTCCCGCGACGGCTTCGCGGGCATCCCGGGCCGCGGCGATCTCGGCCTCGGGTATGCCCCGGGCCCATTCGAAGCGCTGGGCCAGCTCCGGGCCGAGGCTTGGCCGGCGCGCCGCGATCCAGCCCCGGTGGCTGGCCCAGGCCTCGCCGCCCAGAATCGCCCGGAAATGCTCCACCCAGTCGGCCAGGCCCTCGCCCTCCGGCGCCAGGGTCACGTCCTCGGCGGCCCCGAAAACGGCCTCCAGCCGGCGCAGCAGCGGTTCCAGGACCTCGGCGGCCGCCGGCTCCGCGAGGGCGAAGGCGTCCTCGGCACGCAGCAGGCGGCGGAAGCCGCCGCCGGGACCGGGCCGGTCGAAAAGCGCGGCGAAGGCCCGGGACAGCGCCCCGGCCTCGCGCGCGAAGCAGCCGACGGTGTCCAGGCTCGGCGCCAGCGGCATGACTCCGGCCAGGGAGATCCGGCCGTGGGTCGGGCGCAGGCCGAAGAGCCCGCAGTAGCTGGCCGGAATCCGGACCGAACCGCCGGTGTCGGAGCCGAGCGCCAGGTCGACCAGGCCGCCGGCCACGGCCGAGGCCGAGCCGCTCGAGGACCCGCCGGGAATCCGCCCCGGCGCGTTGGCGTTGGTCGGCGTCCCGTAGTGGGGGTTCTGGCCGTTGAGGCTGAAGGCCAGCTCGTCGGTGATGGTCTTGCCGGCCAGGTCGGCCCCGGCCACCAGCAGGCGCTCGACGGCGACGGCGTGGCCGGCGGCGGGGTCATGGCCGCTCGCCCAATCGGGGTTGCCGCAGCCGGTCACCGTGCCGGCGACGTCGAAGATGTCCTTGGCCGCGAAGCTCAGGCCCTTGAGCGGGCCGGACCCGGCGCCGGCAATCTCGACCTCGGTCCCGGGCACGAAGGCCCCCAGCGTGTCCCTCTTCACCGCAGCTCTCCCCTCTTTCCCCTCACGCCGGCCGGGCTCGACAGCGGGCCGGCGGGGCACGACAATGGCACTTGGTCCGAACCTCAACAAGTCCCGCCGCCATGACCCAAGACCCAGCCTTGCTGAGCGCCTGCGAGCTTCGAGACCTCTACCGTGACGGGGCGCTCTCGCCCGTGGAGGCCACCGAGGCGGCCCTGGCGCGCATCGAGACGCTCGACCCGCAGCTCAACGCCTACCTCCTGGTCGATGCCGAAGGCGCCCTGACGGCGGCCAGGGAGTCCGAGGATCGCTGGCAGAAGGGCGAGCCCCGCGGTCTGCTCGACGGCGTGCCGACCTCGGTCAAGGACATCCTGCTGACCGAGGGCTGGCCGACCCTTCGCGGCTCGCGCACGGTGGATCCGGACCAGGACTGGAGCGAGGACGCGCCCGGCGTCGCGCGGGTGCGCGAGCACGGCGCCGTCCTGCTCGGCAAGACCACGACGCCGGAGTTCGGCTGGAAGGGGGTGACCGACAGCCCGCTGACCGGGATCACGCGCAACCCCTGGAACCTCGGGAAGACGCCGGGGGGCTCCTCGGGCGGCGCCGCAGCGGCGGTGGCCGCGGGCATGGGCGCCCTGGCCTTCGGCACCGACGGCGGCGGCTCGATCCGGATTCCCGCCGGCTTTACCGGCATCTTCGGCCACAAGCCCAGCTTCGGTCGCGTCCCCGCCTACCCGCTGAGCCCCTTCGGCACCGTCGCCCACGTCGGGCCCATGACCCGCTCGGTCGCCGACGCGGCCCTGATGCTGACCGTGATCGCCGAGCCGGATCCGCGCGACCCCTACGCCCTGCCGCCCGACGGGCACGACTACCTGACGGACCTGGACCGGGGCGTCCGGGGCCTGCGCATCGCCTTCAGCCCGAGCCTGGGCGGCAAGCCGGTCGATCCGGAGGTCGCGGCCCTGGTCGAGCGGGCCGCCCTGCGCTTCAGCGAGCTGGGCGCCACGGTCGAGATCGCCGAGCCCGAGATGCCCGACTGCGGGGAGATCTTCCGGACCCTCTGGTTCGCCGGCGCCGGCTACATCCTGGCTTCGCTGACCGAGGCGCAGCGGGCACTCGTGGACCCCGGGCTGCTGGAGATCGCCAGGATCGGCACCGAGATCACGCTGCACCGGCATATCGAAGCGGTGCGCGCACGCGAGGCCTTCTCCCAGACCATGAAGGCCTTTCACTGGCAGGGCTGGGATCTTCTGCTGACGCCGAGCCTGCCGATCCCGGCCTTCGACGTGGGCCTGGAGATGCCGCCGGACCAGGGCGAGCAGCGCTGGGTCGACTGGACCCCCTTCACCTATCCCTTCAACCTGACCGGACAGCCGGCGGCCAGCATTCCCTGCGGCCTGACCGCGGCCGGCCTCCCGGTCGGGCTCCAGATCGTCGGCCCGCACTTCGCCGACGCCCGGGTCCTGCAGGCCGCGGCGGCCTTCGAGGCCGTGGCGCCCTTCCCCCTGCCCGAGCTCTGAGCGAGGGCGGCGCGGGGCCATGGCCGGCAGGGGGGCGGGCAAGGGGGCGGTGGCGGCGGGGCATCCCGCCACGGCGGCGGCGGCCCGGGAGATCATCGAGGACGGCGGCAGCGCCGTCGACGGCGCCCTGGGCGCCATGTGCGCGGCCTGCGTCGCCGAGCCGGTCCTGGCCTCCCTGGGCGGCGGCGGCTTCTTCCTCGCTGCCGGACCCGAGACGCCGGCGGTGCTCTACGACTTCTTCGTCGAGACGCCCTTGAGACGCCGGCCGGTCGAGGAGATCGAGTTCTTCCCGATCGAGGCCGACTTCGGCCCGGCGACCCAGGAGTTCCACATCGGCCTGGGCGCCATGGCGACGCCCGGCTTCCCGCGCGGCCTCTTCGAGGTCCATCGGCAGCTCGGGCGGCTGCCCATGGCCCGGATCCTGAAGCCGGCCATCGCCCTGGCCCGCAACGGCATAGCCCTGCGCGCCAGCGAAGCCTTCATCTTCCAGGTCGTGGCGCCGGTCTTCACCGCCAGCGAGGCGGCCCGCGAGGTCTATGGCTCCGGCGAGGGCCTGCTGAAGGAAGGCGAGATCCTGCGCCAGCCGGAGCTGGCCGAGACCTTGGAAGCCCTGGCCGAAGAGGGCGACCGCCTGTTCTACGAAGGCGAGATCGCGGCCGCGCTGACCCGCTTCTGCCGCGAGACCGGCGGGCAGATCACCGAAGCGGACCTGGGACGCTACGCCGCCGTCCGGCGCCGCCCCCTGGAGCGCCGCTATCGCGGCGCCCGCGTCCTGACTAACCCGCCGCCCTCGACCGGCGGCATCCTGATCGCCTTCGCCCTGGACCTGCTGTCCGGCCGGGCATGGGCGCCCGAGGACTTCGATTCCCCCGAAAGGCTGGCGGCTTTGGCCCGGGTCATGGCCCTGACCGACCGGGCGCGGCTGGAATCCCGGCTCCACGAGGCAATGGGCCAAGCCGAGGAGGACGCCGCGCTGCGGCGGCTCTTCGATCCGGACCTCGTGGCGCGCTACCGGGCTCGGGTCGAAGGACGTCCCGCGGCCCGGCGCGGCACGACGCACATCAGCGTCGTCGACGGGGCCGGCAATCTGGCGGCCGTCACCCTGTCCAACGGCGAGGGTTGCGGCCGCCTGCTGCCCAGGACCGGTATCATGCTCAACAACATGCTGGGCGAGCAGGACCTGAACCCGCGCGGCTTCCACGCCTGGCCGGAGGGGGTGCGCCTGGCTTCCATGATGGCGCCGAGCCTGGCCTTTCTCGAGCACGGCCGGATCGCCGCCCTGGGCTCGGGCGGCTCCAACCGAATCCGCACCGCGGTCCTTCAGGTGCTGCTGAACCTGATCGACTTCGAGCAGCCGGCCGAGCAGGCGGTGGCCGCCCCGCGGCTCCACGTCGAGCGCGACCAGGCGGAACTCGAGACCGGCTTCCCGGAGGCAGCCGTCGAGGCGGCGCGCGGCGAGGTCACCAGGCTGGCGACTTGGCCGCCCAGGAACCTCTTCTTCGGGGGCGTCCACGTCGCCACCCGGGACCGTAGCGGCCGCTTCCAGGCCTCGGGCGACCCTCGGCGCAGCGGCGTCGGCGTCACCTTCTAGATCAAACTGCGCTCAATTGGACTCGATTGAGCGCAGATAATTTGATCTATTCCATATAGATAGAGCAGCCTGCGTTCGAATGAACGCAGGCTGCTCTTGGCCGGGGGCGCCCACTTGGCAGGGTCAAGAGCCGCTGAACGGACAGAAAAAGGGGGCCGGCGTTGCCCGCCGGCCCCATCTCAAGCAACCCGTCGAGAGTTACGCGGGAAGTCAGGCGGCCTCGTCGCCGCTGCTGCGGCTGCGCGTGATGTAGGCGCGCGCACAATGTTCTTCGCAATAAGGCTTGTTCTCGATCGCGGGGCCGCCACAGAAGTGGAAGTCCGGCTCGCCCGGATCGCCGATCGGCCACATGCAGCTGCGGCCCTTGGCATAGCGGACGGCGCGCCGGGGCGCGGGCGCCGCCGGACGAGTGATCACGGTCTTGGTCACCGGCTGAACCGGCTTGGAAATGCGCCGCGGCATGGTGCTCTGTTTGATCGGCGATGGACGCGACGGCAGCTGCATTCGGTGCGCCTTGCCCACCACGGCGTTCTTCGATACCCCCAGCATCTTGCCGATGGCCGAAGCGCTGTGCCCCGCCTGCCAGAGGCGGATGAGCTCCGCGACGCGTTCCTCTGTCCAGGTCATGATTTTCCAAGCCCCTCCCGTCAAAATACCAGATGTTGGGTAACCCGCTAGATCTTGCGGATCATCAATATGAAGGCACGATATACGGTAGGTTTTCCCTTGTCCACCCGGGAGTGCGCCAATTTGCCCACAGGGATGCGGCCGCAGAAACGGTGACGGCGGTCTCGGCATTCGCTGTACGGGGGCTTGGCAACGCGGGCGGCAGGTTGGAGTGTCTGGCTATGTTCGTGCTGTTCACCGATTTCGGACTGGAAGGGCCCTACATCGGCCAGGTGAAGGCCGCCCTCTGGCAAGGCGCGCCGGATCGTCCGGTGATCGACCTGCTCTCTGACGCGCCGCCCTTCGACCCGCGCTCGGGCGCCTATCTGCTGGCGGCCTACGCGGCGGCGATGCCGCCCGGCTGCCTGATACTGGGCGTGGTCGACCCCGGTGTCGGCGGGCCGCGGCAGGCGCTCGCCGTCAAGGCAGGGGGCCGCTGGTTCCTGGGGCCCGACAACGGCCTGCTGGCGATCGCCGCGCGGCGCGCCGGCGACGCCCGGGTCTGGCAGATCGACTGGCGCGGGCCGGGGGTCTCGGCGTCCTTTCACGGCCGGGACGTCTTCGCGCCGCTTGCCGCGCGCCTGGCGCGGGGCGAGGCCCTCCCGGGCCGCGAGGTGCCCGCGGACACCATGGTCGGCGCGGACTGGCCGGCGGACCTTGACCGGATCGTCTACATCGACCGCTTCGGCAACGCCATGACCGGCCTACGCGCGGCCGCCCTCGGCCCGGGCGCCGTGCTGGAAGCGGGCGGCCGCCGGCTGGCGCGCGCCGACAGCTTTTTTCAGGTGCCGGTCGGGGCGACCTTCTGGTATGAGAACGCCAACGGCCTAGCGGAGATCGCCGTCAACCAGGGACGCGCAGACCGGGTCCTGGGCCTGGGCATCGGCACACAGATCCGGACGGTCGCGGCTACAACAGGCGAGGATTGAATGGCGGAGGCAAGGCCGGCAGCGGCCGGACGCGGCCTGTGGCTGCCGATCGGCGCCATGGCCGCGGTCATCACGCTCTCGAACGTGGCGGTCAACTTCCAGATCAACGACTGGCTGACCTGGGGCGCCTTCACCTATCCGGTCGCCTTCCTGGTCACCGACCTGACCAACCGCGCCCTGGGCAGCGAGTCCGCCCGCCGGGTCGTCTACGCCGGCTTCGCGGTGGGCGTCCTCTGCTCCATCGTCGCCGGGCTGCTGGGGCTGTCGACGGTCCGCATCGCGCTCGCCTCGGGCGCCGCCTTCCTGATCGCGCAGCTGCTCGACATCCTGATCTTCGACCGGTTGCGGCGCGCCGCCTGGTGGAAGGCGCCCTTCGTCTCCTCCTCGCTCGCGTCCTTCGTCGACACCCTGATGTTCTTTGGCCTGGCCTTCGCCTTCACCCCCGTGCCCTGGCTCACCCTGGCGCTGGGCGACTACGGCGTGAAGCTGGCCATGGCGCTGGTCCTGCTTCTGCCCTTCCGGGCGCTGATGTCGGCGAGCGAGCCCACGGCGGCCAAGACGTCCTGAGCCGGGCCACGAGAGCGGCGGTGGAGATGATCGCTCAGAAGCGGGGCGAAGCGGCCGCCGTTCATCGCTGATTAACCCTAACAAAATACTCTTGGAGGATTGGTCGGCTAACCCCATCGCAAAGGAGCCTGCCAGGCCCATGCGCATCGAGCTCTCCCCGCAACGCCTCCACGCCTTGGGACGCATCGCCGTCGTCGTCCTAACCGCGACGCTGGTCGCCGTGATCTTCGCCAACTTCCTGATGCCCACGTCCGGCGAGACAACCGGGACCGCGCTGCTCGACTCCTGGCCGCCGATCAGCGCCGCGACCGGCGCCGCCCTGGCCGCCAGCCTCGCCTGCCTTTGCGCCTTCATCCTCCTGGTCCGCCGCAATCGCGCCCTGGCGCGCCTGGCCCAGGCCAGCGAGGCTCTGGCCAACGGCGATTTCTCGATCGAGATCCCGGCCTGCGAGCGCAGCGACAACCTCGGCGTCGCCGCCCGCGCCATCGCCCTGATCCGCGCCCACGCCGAGGAATGGCGCAGCCGCAGCAAGCAGGACCGCGACCGTGCGGACAGCCTGGGCGCCCGCCTCGCCCGGCTCGAAGCGGCGCTGGACCAGAGCGACCAGGCCCTGGCGGTCATCGACCTCGACCTCAGGATCACCTTCTGCAACCGCCGCTTCCTGGAGAAGCTGGAGCTGCCCAACAGCTTCGCGGCCGGCCATGCGCGGCTCGAGAGCCTGCTCCTGCACGCGTCCGCCCGCGGGCTCGTGCCGGCCACCGAGGTCGAGAGCCAGATGGCCCGCTGGGCCGCCCTGGCGCGCCAGACCCAGCCGGGCCACAGCGTGCTGACCTGCGCCGACGGCACCCGCTTGGAGCTGCGCCTGAAGCCGAGTCCGAAGATCAGCCTGGTCCTGCTACATCGCGCGCCGGCGGCCAAGGCCGCCCGGCCCGCGGCAAGCGCCGTCGAGGCGACCCGGCCGCCCGCCGCGACGGTTGCGTCGGAGGCGACGGCGCCGGCCGCCGAAGCGGAGCCCCGCAAACCCGATCTGCCGGCGGCCACCTCGGCGCCGGACGAGGCGGTACGCGGCGGCCTGGCCGCAGAAACCCAGGCGCCAGACAGCTTGGCCAAGAAGCCCACGCCGGACCTCACCGAAGGCGCCGCCGCGCGCTCCGAAGCGACGCCGGCGCAAGAGACGGCCCAGCTTCCGCCGCCGCCTTCGGCGCTGGCGAGCACCGCGGCGCACCCCGCGGCGCGGCGCAACTTCCGCGTCCTCCTGGTCGAAGGCGACAAGTCGGCACAGCTGCAGGCGATCACGATCCTGGACAAGGCCGGCCACTGGGTCGACCTGACGACCAGCGGCCAGGAAGCCGTGAAGGCGATCGCCAGGCGCAGCTACGACGCCGTGCTGATCGAACTGGAGCTGAGCGACATCTCCGGCTTCGACGTCGCGCGCCTCGCGCGGCGGCTGAACGGCCCCTCCGCGCAGGTGCCGATCATCGCCATGGTCGCGGACAGGATGCGTTTCGCGGAGTGCCTCGACGCCGGGATGGACGACATCCTGCTGAAGCCGCTCCGGGCGGAGGACGTGGCCCGCAAGCTCCAGAGCTGCATCGGTCCGGCGACCGGCCAGGCGCAGCTCTCCGGCTCTCCGGCCGCGGCCGCCGCGCCCGACTGCAGCCGGCGGGACGGTGCCCTCGGCGCCGCCGTCGCGGACCAGCCGGAAACCGCGACCCTGCGCAGCGCGAGCGGCGGCTGATCGACGCCCGCCCGCAGCGATAGATCCTGAAATAGAGGCTGATATCCGACCGGGGTCACTTTTCCCCCTGCGAATCGTCTCTATACTCCCCAAATCAGTGGCCTGATCCGGTGCTGGGATGGGGAGTGCCAGATGTCCCGCCTTGGGTTCGGACCCAGGAATTTCCGCTTTGGTTTGGCGTGCCTCGGTGTCGCTGTCGGCCTCTCAGCGCCGCTCGGAGCGGATCCGAGGCCGGAGGACCATCCTGCCGATGAGGCGGCCAGCGCCTCCGCTCCCTCGCAGCGGGTCGGCGCTGTCGCCGCGCGATCGGCCGAGGCCGATCAGCTTGCCGAGAAAAACGGAGGTCTCAGCGAAGCCGATCTGCGCCGTTCGATCCACGAGGTCGGCCGGCTCGGCAGATTCTTCGCGCGCCTGGCGTCCTTAGACCCCGAAGCCGCACGGCGCAGCTATTGGCGAGACCTGCAGCTGGCCTACGCCGCCACCGCCGACCGCCTCGCAGGCCTCCTCGACAGCGGCGGCCTGACCATCGCCGATCTCCCGGCGGGACAGAAAAGCGCACGCGGCGGGACCGGCATCGTGGTCGACGCCACCCTTGACGGCACCTGGGGCACCGAGTCGCCGAACGGCAGCCCTGCAGCCGGCCAGGACGACTGGAGCCATAACCACCGCCTGACCGTGGCGGCTTTCGAAGCCTTTGCCGGCCTGGAGGGCTACGACCGCTGGTTCTGGTTCGACGCCCACCTCAAGCGGTCGCCGACCGCGGGCGTGATGGAGCCGGGCAGCGAAGCGGTCGCCGGTCCCCTGCTGACCCGCTATTGGTTCGCCAAGGACGAGCACCTCCGGGCCACGGTCGCCGCCCGGGCGGCGGAAGGACCGGGGTCTCGCGCGCTCTGGACGGTCCGCCGCGATGAGCTCGCGATCCAAGCCGGCCGGGCCGTCGAGCGGACCAAGGCCGAGCTCGGCGCGGCCTGGCATGCTGCACTGGCGGCCAATTGGCAGCAGCAACTTGCGACGTCCGAGGCCGTGGCCGAGAGCCTCGCCGGGGCCGAGGTCCTGGCCGACTTGATTCCGGAGGCCCGGACCCAGGTCGTGGAAGACAGCCGGGACCCGGCCGGGACCGAAGAGATCGCGGTCCTGCGCGGCCGCCTCGCCGACCTTGAGGGCCGGATCGGCAAGCTCGACGCCCAGCTGCGGCAAAGCCGGGACGAGGCGAGCCGGCTGGAGACGGAGCTGGCCGCAGCACGCGATCGGGCCGGAGCGCGCGAGAACAGGGACGACCGCTTGACCCGCGCCTATGCAGAGCTGGAGGCGGCGCAGCGCGCCGACCAGAGACGGCTTGCCGAGCTGGAGACGGAGCGCGCCGCGGAGCGCCGCCGCATCGCGGAGCTGGAGCAGAGCTTGTCGGCGATGCTCGCTCAGCTCGATGACAGCCGCAGCGAGATCGATCGCTATCAGAGCCAGATCCAGGAGAACCAGCAAGAGCTGAGCCGCTACCGCGACGAGATGCGCGCGACCGGCGAGGAGCTGTCGCGCTATCGCGAGGAACTGGACGCCGCCCAGGACCTGCAACCGGAATCGGCCGTATCGCTGGTCCAGTCCCTCGGCAGCCGTCAAACCGCCGTGATCGGCTTGGCCGTTGTCTTGTTGCTGCTCTCGATGATGACCATCGCCCTTCTGCTGCGCCGGACCACGGCGGACGGTGTGGCGGCCCGGGCGCCGCTGGCCCAGGGCCGCGACGGAGAGGGACCACGTGACGGCCGACGCGCGGCGCCGAGCCGCCGGACCAGCCCGGAGCGCTCGGAGAGCGAAGCCCTGGCCGCACAGAAGGACCCGCCGCGCGATCGCCTTCTGGCTTTGGCGGGAGACCGGATCGAAGTCGCACTTCCGATACTGGTCCACAGCGCGGCGCTGACCGACGCCGACCTGATCGCTATCGTTCATGGCGCCACGACTCAGCATCGCATGGCGATCGCCATGCGCCGCGGGCTCGGCGAGCGGGTGGTCGATGCCTTGGTCGAGGCCGCTGAGGTCAAGGTCGCTGCCGCGGTCCTGCAGAACGCCGCGGCAGAGATCACGTCCGAGACCTACGGCAAGCTGGCCAGGCAGGCCGAAATTCAGCCCGCCTTGAAGGCGGCCCTCCTCGAGCGCCCCGGCCTGCCCGCGGCAATCCGGGCACGCCTCTCGGGGCCCGAAGAGCCGGCCGCGCCGAGCGAAGCGCCACGGCCGGACCTGGCGGCCAAGCTGCAGGCGGCGGCCGCCGAGCTCGATGCCGCGGCCGCCGAGCAGGAAGCCGCGGAACGGAACCGAAAGGCAGCCGCAGCGACCACCACGGCCCGGGCGCAAGCCGGCCCCGAAGCGGCCGAAATCGCGCAACCTGAAGAGCCGCCAGGAGGTGCGGCGCGCGATACGGCCGCCAGCGGCGAGGTGCCGCCCCACGCCCTGATCGAAGCCCTGCGCCAAGGCAAGATGGAGCTTTTCGAAGCGCTGTTCGGCAAGATGACCGGCCTGCGGCCGCCGCGCCTGCAACAGGTGGTCTACGGCGGCGGCGGCGAAAACCTGGCGGTCGCCTGCCGCGCGCTCGGGCTCGGCAAACCGATCATGACCTCGATCTTCATCTGGAGCCGCAAGGGCCGAGAAGACCTGGGTGCGGTGAACCCGCGCGAGCTGTCAAACGCCATGACCGCCTTCGACGCGACCTCGCCCGAAACGGCGCGGGAAACGGTCGCGGCCTGGATCGCCGGCGACGCCATCCCCGGCGAGTGGGACCCCAGGCTGCACGGCCCGGCGGCGGAATAGACGCTCTTCCGGGCGCGACCGCTTGCCCGGCAGATTCGCGCTGTGGCAGCGGGCCGGCCCGAAGCAGGCTTGGCTTGTCAGTGCCAGCGCCATCCTTTAGACAGCGGCGCCAGGCCGTCGGGCCCGGGCCGGACCGGCGGGGCGCAGGCCGGGCCGCAGCGACTCGCGACGGCTTGTCACCCGTGAAGGCACCCTCGGATCGGTGAGATCGTGATCGAAAAGCTGGCCCAAAGGACGACCGCGGCACTGTCGGGGTGGGTCGGCCTGGTCTGCCGGCGGGCCTGGCTCGTGGTCCTCCTGGCGGTCGTCGCGACCGGCTTCTCGGCGACCTATACGGCCCGGAACTTCGCCATCAACACCGACACGCGGGACATGATCTCCAGCGAGGTCGACTTCCGCCGGAACGACGATGCCTTCGCCGCCGCCTTCCCGCAGTACGAGGACCTGATCGTCGCCGTGATCGACGGCCCGAACGCCGAGGCTGCCGAGGCCGCGGCCGAGCGGCTGACCTTGGCGATGGCGGCGCGCCCCGATCTCTTCACCGAACTGCGCCATCCCGGCGGCGAGGCCTTCTTCCGCGACAACGCCTTCCTATTCCTGAGCCTTCCGGCGCTCGCCGACCTGGCCGATCGCCTGGCCGGGGCGGAGCCGCTGCTCGGCGCCCTGAGCCAGGACATGAACCTGCGCGGCCTGTTCACGGTGCTGTCCCAGGCGCTCGACGGCGCCGCGGTGCTCGACGACACGGCCCCCCTGCCCGAGGTGCTGATTGCGATCGCGGGACAGAGCGACGCCACGGCCGGGGGCAGACCGGGCGCGCTGTCCTGGCGCGGCCTTCTGGCCGCGGATCCCTCAATGGCCTCCACGCGCAGCTTCGTGACCACCCGGCCGGTCCTGGACCACGGCTCGTTGAAGCCGGCCGAGAAGCCGATCGCCGAGCTGCGCCGGCTGGCCGAAACCCTCGGGATCGATCGGAGTCAGGGCCTGCGGCTGCGCCTGACCGGCCCCGCCGCGCTGGACCACGAGGAGTTCGAGAGCGTCGAGGTCGGCGGCGCCACCGCCGGCCTGATCTCGCTCTGCGCCGTTGCGATCCTCCTGATCCTGGGCCTGCGGTCGGTCTCGCTGGTCTTCGCGACCATCACGACCCTACTGATCGGGCTGACTTGGACCGCGGCCTTCGCCATGGCGGCCATCGGCCACCTCAACATCATTTCGGTGGCCTTCGCGGTGCTCTTCGTCGGCCTGGGAGTCGATTTCGGCATCCACTTCGCGTTGCGGGCGCGCGAAGCCCTGGGTGAGACCGGGGGTGAGACCGGGGGTGAGACCGGCGACAAGATCGCGGCCCTGGAGCGGGCCGGCGCCAGCGTCGGCGGTGCGCTTGCCCTATCGGCCCTCTGTGCCGCCGTCGGATTTTTCGCCTTCCTGCCGACGAACTACAAGGGCCTGGCGGAACTGGGCCTGATCTCGGGCACCGGCATGTTCATCGCGCTCTTCGTCAACCTCACCCTGCTGCCCGCCCTGATGAGGCTGCTGCCCCTGCCGAAGGCGGCGGCGCGCGAAGCAGAGCAAGTCGGCGGCCCGATCGAGCGCATGGTCCTGCGCCACGGGCGCGCGATCATCGTCCTGGCGTCCCTGACCGCGCTGGTCGGGCTGGCCGCCGCGCCCTTCGCACGCTTCGACTTCAATCCCCTGAACCTCAAGGACCCCGCGACCGAGTCCGTCGCCACCCTGCTGGAGCTGACCCGCGATCCCGCGAGCTCGCCCTACGCCATCGACATCCTGGCGCCGGACCTCGCGGCCGCACGGGGCATCGCCGCACGGCTCGACGCCCTGCCCGAAGTCAGCCACAGCCTGACCCTGTCGAGCTTCGTGCCGGAGGAACAGGAGGCCAAGCTGGAGCTGATCGACGAGATCGCCCTCTTCATGGGTCCGGCCCTCGCATCCGGGCCGGCGCGCGAGACGCTCGACCCCGAGGCACGGTCGGCGACCCTGGCGTCCTTCCGGACGGACCTCGGCGATCTCCAGGCGGCCGGCGTGACCGATCCGGCGCTGGCAGGAGCCCTGGAAGGCCTGGCGGCAGCGCTCGACCGCCTGGCTGCGGCCCCGGGTGACGGCGCGACGGCGCTGGCCCGCCTCGAGGACCGCCTGCTGCGCCATCTGCCCAGGTCGCTCGACGACCTGCGCCGAGCGCTCGGCGCCCAGGCGGTGACCCTCGACGACCTGCCTTCGGCGCTACGCCGCGACTGGTTGACGGCCGAGGGCCGAGCCCGGATCCAGGTGCAGCCTCAAGGCGGCCTGGCCGACAACGTCGAGCTACGCCGCTTCGCCGAGGCGGTCCTGGCGGTCGAGCCGGCCGCCTCGGGCACGCCGGTGGTGATCACCGAGGCCGGCAAGGCCGTGGTCCAGGCTTTCTTCGAAGCGAGCGGCCTCGCCCTGGCCGGCATACTGCTCCTGCTCGCCTTTGCCCTCAGGCGGCTCGAGGACGCCGCCCTGGTTCTGGCGCCCCTGGCGCTGGCGGCGGCGATCACCACCGCGGCCTCGGTGGCCTTCGGCCTGGCCTTCAACTTCGCCAACGTGATCGTCTTGCCGCTGCTGCTCGGCCTCGGCGTCGCCAGCGGTATCCACCTGGTGATGCGCCGACGCTACGAGCGCGACCAAAGCAAACTGCTGCGCACCAGCACCTCGCGGGCGGTGATGTTCAGCGCCTTGACCACCATCGCCTCCTTCGGAAGCCTCGCCGTCTCCGGCCATCCCGGCATGACCAGCATGGGCCAGCTCCTGACCATCGCGATCTCCAGCACGCTGATCTGCACCCTGATCGTCCTGCCCAGCCTGATGGCACGCCGCGCCGCGCCCGACCAGGCAGGTGCTTGAAGGGAGCGCGGTCGTGAGCAGCTTCGAGCGCTACGACCGGGCGGCCCCCCACTACGATCGGACCCGCGTGCCCATCGGCACCGAGATCATCCACGACGCCTTGAGGACTGCCGCTCGGCCGGCATCGGAGATGACGCTTCTCGACGCCGGCTGCGGGACCGGAGCCTATGCCGCTGCGCTCGCCGGGGTGCCCGGCCGGGTGATTGGCCTCGACCGCAGCGCCGAGATGCTGAAGGTCGCTCGCGCCAAGCTCGAAGGCCGGCCCGGTCGGATCGACTTCCTGCGCGGCGATCTGCGGGATCTGCCCCTGGCCGAGGCTTCCTTGGACGCGGTGATGTTCAACCAGGTCCTGCACCACCTGGAGGACGGCGATGGCGCCTACGCGGGCCACGCGGCGGCCTTGGCCGAGGCCGCGCGGGTTCTCAGGCCGGGGGGCCGGCTGCTGCTCAACGCCTGCACCCACGAGCAGCTGCTCCGGGGCTTCTGGTTCTACGGATTGATCCCCCTGGCCCTGGAGCGGGCCCTCGCGCGCTGTGCCCCGGAAGGCCGGATCCGCGGCCTGCTGGCCGAGCTCGGATTCGAGGTCCTGGACCGGGCCGTGCCGGCAAGCGCGGTGCTCCAGGGCGAGGCCTACTTCGACGCCTGCGGTCCGCTGCGGCCGGAGTGGCGGCAGGGCGACTCCATCTGGGCGCTGGCCGGCCCGGAGGAGACGGAGGTGGCCGTTGAAGGCGTGAAGCGTCTGCAGCGGGACGGCGCACTTGAGGGCTTCATGCGGGATCGGGACCGCGAAAGGCCCGCCGTGGGTCAGGTCAGCTTCTTCATCGCGCGGCGGATCTGAAGGAGCGAAGGTCCGGCCCGCCGGTCAGAGCAGATGGGCGCCGTCCTGGCCTTCCGTCTCCACCGGCGGCCCTTCGGGGCGTCCCTGCTTCCAGGAGATCCGGATTCCGACGCCCTGGCCCGGCAATGGCACGCTGGCGCGGACAGCCGCGCCTTCGGCGGGCTCCCGCGCTGCTGCCGCCGGGGGCCGGGCGCGCAGCCGGATCTGGTTGAGCAGCTCGAAGTGATTCGGCAATTGGGCGACGAGGCCGGCCTTCTGCTGCTCGACCCAGTCCTCGAAGCGCCGCCATTCGGATTCCTCCAGCCCTTCGGCCTGGGCGAAGACCGTGTCGTCGTAGAAGTGCTTGCCGAAGAGCACGATGAGGTAGCTCCAGTAGCCGAAGAGGTAGGTGCGCTCGAAGTCGGACTCTTCCGGCAGGCGTTCCCGCCAGGCCGCCAGCCTGGTCTTCAGGCTGTCGGGTACCTCCAGCTCCTCCTGGACCGCCTGCCAATAAGCGCTGTCGCGGCGGTTCGAGGTCAGGTAGTGCAGGGCGATGAAGTCGCGCACCTCCTCATAGAGGCCCCGCGTCCTCTCGTTGTAGCGGGCCTGCAGCGCCGGATCGAAGTCGCGGTCCGGGAGGTTGGCGGCCAGCCAGCGCAGCGACGCTTCGATGATGAAGATGGCGGTGGACTCGAGCGGCTCGATGAAGCCCCCGGAAAGGCCGACGGCGATGCAGTTTCCGACCCAGGTCCGCCGGGCCCGGCCGATGCGCATGGGGATGACCCGCGGCTCGGCGCCCGCGCCCTCGCTGCCCAGGTGCTGCAGGAACTCGTCGATCGCCTCCTGGTCGCTGCGGAAGCGGCTGGAGAAGACGTAGCCCGTCCCGATGCGCGAGTAGAGCGGCACCCGCCAGACCCAGCCGGCGCCCAGCGCCGTGGAACGGGTGCAGGGCTCGAGCCCGCTGACGTCGCGATGCGGGATCTGCACCGCCAGCGCCTTGTCGTTGAAGAGGTGGCGCGAGAAGGGCTCGAAGGGCTCCTCCAGGGCCTGCTGCAGGATCAGGCTGCGGAAGCCGGTGCAGTCGATCACCAGCTCGACCGGTCGCCGGCCCTGCGTGCGCAGGATCAGGGCGGAGATGTGGCCGCGGTCGTCGCGCTCCAGGTCGTCGACGTCGTCGAGCAGGTGCAGCACGCCGCGCTCCACCGCCACCTCGCGCAGCAGGGCGGCGAAGAGGCCGGCGTCCAGGTGGTAGGCGTAGCCGACCGCATAGTCGTAGTCGTCCTGATCGACCGTCTTGGGGCCGCGGCGTTCGTCGATCAGGCGGGTCGAGGGGGAGAGCGCGTCGCCGAGGTTGGCGAGCCGGCCACCGCGGCCGAAGCGGTGGTAGTGGTAGGCCGGGTTGACGCCCTGGATCGCGACCCCAAGGCCGTCGAAGGGGTGGTCGTAGCAAGCGGGCGAGCCGTCGGGTCGCTTGTCCCAGTTGACGAAGCGGACGCCGAGCTTGAAGGAGGCGTTGCAGCGCTCGATGAAGGTCGCCTCGGAGATGTCGAGCTGCCTCAGCAGCTCGCGCATGCCCGGCACGGTGGCCTCGCCGACCCCGACCGTCGGCACATTGGGCGATTCCACCAGGGTGACCCGGATCGGCGGCTTGCCGGGCCGCTTGTTGAGCCGCGTGATCAGGAAGACCGCCGCCATCCAGCCGGCCGTCCCGCCGCCGACGATGGTGATCTCGCGGATGGGCTCCGCCATGCACGCCTCCTGGCTGTCGAATCGATCGGAAGTGAAGCGCGCCGGGCCCGAAGGGTCAACCGGCCCGGCGCAGGCCGGGCGCGCCGACCGCGCCACCCGGCCGATGCGGCGCCTGCCCCTTGGTATTAGCCGTTGACCAGGAAGTGGGCGGCGATGCTGGCGAAGTAGCCGAGGGCGATCACCGGGGTCCACTTGAGGTGGCCCATGAAGGTGTACTGGCCCTTGGAGGCGCCCATCAGCGCCACCCCGGCCGCGGAGCCGATCGACAGCAGGCTGCCGCCGGTCCCGCAGGTGAGCGTGATCAGCAGCCACTGGAAATGCGACATCTCCGGGCCCATGGAGAGGATGGCGAACATCACCGGGATGTTGTCGACGATCGCCGAGACCACGCCAAAGGTCGTGTTCGCGGCAGTCGCCCCCCAGTCGCCGTACATGACCTCCGAGGCCACCGTCAGCCAGCCGATGAAGGAGAGCGCGCCGACGCTGAAGATCACGCCGAAGAAGAACAGCAAGGTGTCCCACTCGGCCGCCGCGACGTGGCGGAAGATGTCGAACTCCTCCTCGTCCTGGCTGCGGGTCTTGCGGTGGAAGTAGGCGAAGAACATGAGCAGCGACAGGCCGGTCATCATGCCCATGAAGGCCGGCAGGTGGAGCACCTGCTCGAAGCTGATCGCCATCGCGATGGTGAGGACGAAAAGCAGAACGGCGAAAGGTGCGCCCCGCTTCATACGGACGGTCTCTTCGAGTGTCTCCGGCTGACCCGTCGGCAGGAAGAAGGTCATGATCACGGCGGGCACCAGGTAGTTGACCACCGATGGTATGAAGAGCGCGAAGAATTCGAAGAAGGTAACCCGTCCCGACACCCAGACCATCAGGGTCGTGATGTCGCCGAAGGGGCTGAAGGCGCCGCCGGCGTTGGCCGCGATGACGACGTTGATGAAGCCCAGTGCGACGAACTGCGGGTTGCCCGCGCCCACGGCCATGATCACCGTGCCCATGACCAGAGCGGTGGTCATGTTGTCGGCGATCGGCGAAAGAAAGAAGGCGATGAAGCCGGTGATCCAGAACAGCGCGCGGTAGCTGAAGCCTTGGCCGACCAGCCAGGCGCGCAGCGCCTCGAAGACGTTGCCGGCCTGGAGGGCGCTGATGTAGGTCATCGCCGCCAGCAGGAAGAGGAGCAGGCCGGCGTACTCCTCTAGGCCGTGGATGAGCGCGTTGTGGATCTCTTCCTGCGGAAAGCCGTAGCCGGGCGCCAGCCAGGCGACCAGGGCCCAGATGATGCCGGCGCCGAGGATCACCGGCTTGGACTTGCGCAGGTGCGTCTTCTCCTCGGTCATCACGAAGAGGTAGGAGAAGATGAAGATTCCAAGACACAGGTAGGCCGCCGGCACCTCGGTGGGGTCGGGAACGAGGAATTTCTCGCGCGGCGGGGCCGCCAAAGCCAGAGTTGGCGCTAAAGTTGCCAGCCCAGAGACGATCGCTATCGCCCACCGTGTTTTCATCGTCGCCCCCTCAGTCTCTTTGCCCAACCTCGGTCCAGGCCGCCAGTACCCCTCGACCGCATAGCAGTAAGCCGTACGCAGCTTCGGAAGCTTCGCCGGCTTCGGGTGGAAGTCTCACGTCAAGCGGTCGCCGGTGCAGCCTCCGCTTTGACGGTCGCCGGCGTATCCGGATGGACGTTGAAGAAGACCGCATACAGGGTCGGCACCAGGAACAGCGTCAGCAAGGTCCCGACCGTCAGGCCGCCCATGATGGTGATCGCCATGGCGCTCCAGAAAACGTCGGTGGCGATGGTGGAGACGCCGCCCACCGTGGTGGCCGCCGCCAGGACCACGGGCCGGGCGCGCGCCATCGTCGCTTCGATGACGGCATCGTAGGGCTTCATGCCCTCCTCGAGGTTGAGATTGATCTCGTCCAGCAGGACAATGATGTTCTTGATCATCATTCCCGAGAGGCTCATGGCGCCCAAGATGGCGACGAACCCGAAGGGCGCGTCGGCCACGAGCAGGGCCGGCGTGATCCCGATGAAGACGAAGGGCACCGTCAGGACGATAATGATCACCGGCCGGTAAGCGTTGTAGAGCAGGATGAGGGTGAGCAGCACCACGGCGAAGGCCGGAATGACCCCGGGCTTGAGCGACTCCGTCGCATCGAGGGTGCTTTCGTCCTCGCCGTCGAAGTAGATGTCGTAGCCCGGCGGCATCGGAACCGCCCGTATCTTCTCGAGCACGGCCTGCTTGAGCACGGGATAGGTGGTGCCCTTCGGCTCGGCCTGGAGCGTGATGGCTCGGCGGCGATCGAAACGCGTGTTGGCGGGCTCCTCCCAATCGAACCTGATCTCCCTGGTCACCCCGGAAAGCGGCACCGTGTTGGCCATCAACCTTCCGTGCACCTGCAGGTTGTTCATTTCAGTCGCCTGGCGCCGCTCGTCCTCCGTGTGCCTGAGGACGATCGGATAAATGTCGTCCTCCTCGCGGTAGAACCCGACCTGCTGGCCGTCGTAGGCGCGGCGCGTCGCACGGGCCAGGTCCTCGCGGGTGATCGCCGCCCAGCGACCGCGCTCCTGGGAGTAGACGGGCACGACCCGCTTGACCTTGTTGCTCAGATTGGTCCGTACTTCCTTCGATATCGGGGAGTCACGGAGGATGTCCACCATCTGGTCCGTGATGTCGCGGAGCACGTCCAGGTCGGCCACCGCCGGGGCGGTCACATGCCACTCGAGCTTCCAGGTCTCGCTGGGCCCCACGCCGTACCAGCGGACCCGGGTCACCGCCTCCGGATAGTTCTCTTCCATCCAGGGCTCGAGCCTTTCCACAATGGGGAAGATCTCTTCGTAGCTGTGGGTGTTGACCACGATCTCTGCGTAATGCGGCGTGAAGGGCCTCTCCGGGTCCACCGGCAGGTAGAAACGCGGCGGTCCGCCACCGATGTAGGAGGAGATATTCTCCACCTCTTCGGCCTCCATGAGATAGGTCTCGGCACGCCGAATACCTTTCGACACATCCTCGATACGGGTGCCGTTGGGGTACCAGAAGTCGACCATGAACTGAGGTCGCGATGCGTCCGGGAAGAACATCTGCTTGACCTGGCCGAAGCCGACAAAGGCGACGGCCAACGCCCCGCCAATGACGCCCAGCACGGGCCAGCGGAACCGCAGGCAGAATTGAAGCGACCCGCGGAAGCCGCGCTTCAGCCAACCTTCGCCGGCGTCTGCCTGCGCCGCCTTGGACGGCTTCAGCATGTCGATGCACTGCAAGGGCGTCAGGGTCACCGCGATGAGCCAGCTGGCAAACAAGGAAAGCGCCACGACGATGAACAGGGCGACGCAGTATTCGCCCGCATCGGTGTCCGAGGCATAGACGGGATAGAAGGTAGCGCTCGCGATCACGGTGGCGCCGAACAGCGCCGTCGCGGGCTTCACCGCGGCTTCGATCGAGGCTTTCACCCGATCCATGCCTTGGTCGATCTTCACCTGAGCGCTTTCCGCGACCACGATGGAGTTGTCCACCATCATCCCCATGGCGATGATCAGCGCGCCGAGGGACATGCGCTGCAGGTTCATGTCCAACATGCCCATGCCGATGAAGGTCAGGGCGATGGTCAGAACCATGCCGGTCCCGATGACGATACCCATGCGCAGTCCCATGGCGAGGGCCAGCACGCCCAGCACGATGACGACGGACTGGACCAGGTTCAGCATGAAAGCCTGGATGGCGTTGGTCACCAGGGTCGACTGCCAGGCCACCTTTCCGATTTCGATACCGACGGGATACAGCTCCTTCAGCTCCTGGATACGCTTCTCCAGGTTCTCGCCTACCTGCACGATGTTGGTGCCCTCGACAGCCGCGATCTGTATGGCGATGGAGGGCTTGCCGTTGAACCGCATGAAGTCGTCCTGCGGCTCCTTGTAGCCGGGCCGGACGGTGGCGATGTCCTTGATGGCGATCAGCTCGTTGCGGAACCCGCCGCTGCTGGCCGGACCCGTCGGCGTCGGCCGCGCGGCGGTGGGCCCTGTCGGCTGCGCCGCATAGGGCCCGGTTACAGGCGGACGCTGGCCTGCGATCTCGGGGCCGTAGGGCCGCAGGTAGAGCTCGCCGATCTCGCTTGGGTCGAGGAACTTGCCGGTCGGCGCGATGCGCATGCGTTCCTGCCCGACCTCCAGGAACCCCGAATCGAGCACCTTGTTCTGGACCTGAAGCGTCTCGACGAAGTTCTCGGCGGTCAGCCCCAGCGCCGCCAGCTGTGTCTCGGCGACGTCGATGTAGATGACCTTCTCCTGGACGCCCCACAGCTCGGCGCGGGCGACGCCGTCCACGAGGCTGAACTCTTTCTTCAGGTCGTCGGCATAGTCCTCGAGCTGCTTGTAGGTGAACCCGTCCCCGGTCACGGCCAGGACGAAGCCGTAGACGAAGTTGAAGTCGTCGGAGATGTCGACCTTGCCCACGCCCGGCGGGAACTCGGGGAGCTTGTCCCGGATCTTCTTGCGAAGGTCGTCCCAGACCTGGGGCAGCTTGTCGCGCCAGTAGCGCTGGTGGGTGTCGATCTTGATGACGGACAGCCCGGGATAGGAATGGGAGTTGGTGTGCCGGAGCTCGGGCACCTCCTGAATCGCCTTCTCGATTCGGTCGGTGACCTCCAGTTCCACCTCCTCCGGGTCCGCACCCGGATAGGGCGTGATGATGATCGCCTTCTTGACCGAGAATATGGGATCCTCGAGATGGCCCATGGTGAAGTAGCTGCCCACCCCGCCGACGATGATGAGCGCGGCGACGAAGTACGAGACTGCCGTGTTCTTGACCGCGTACTCGGTAAGGTTCATGACCGCTTTTCTCCGTGGGTCGGCTGCAGATAGACCTCTTGCCCGTCGCGCAAGGTGTAGAGGCCGGCCGTGGCGACCCACTCCCCGGCCTCGAGACCCGACTTGATAAGCATTCCAGCCCCGGTAATCCTGCCCGTTTGGACTTCGCGCTTCTCGGCGATCGCCTTGACGCGCGTAATCGAGCGTCCCTCGGGCGGCTCGCTCTCGGGCTTCAGGACCCAGACGTATGGCTGGCCTGACTGATCGGACGCCACCGCATGGGTGGGCACCTTGATGGCCTCGGTCGGATCGTCGGGCAGGCGCGCATAGCCGGTGGCGATGCCGGCCATACCGGGCAGAATCTCCTTACCGTCTGGCTGGTCCATGACCAGGGTGACAGGATAGGTCCGCGTGGCCTCGGTGGCTTCCCTGCCGATCTCCTGGATCGTCGCCTCGAGCTCGATGTCGGGGTAGGGATCGAAGACCACAGTGATCTTTTCGACGAAAGGCGCGAGGGTGATCAGCCCCTCGGGCACGTCGATCACCATTTCGACCTGCGATTTGTCGACGAGCCGCACGATCGGCTGCTGTGCCTTTACATATTCGAAGGCCTCGACGTAGGTCGCCACGATGGTGCCGTCAAAGGGTGCCTGCAATGTGGTGTAGCTGAGGTCCAGCCTGGCCCGTTCGACGTTGGCAGTCAGGGTTCGGATCTCGGCTGCGGTCGCATTCTGCTCCATCCGTCTCTGTTCGACGTAGGTCTCGCTGACGGCACCGGGATCCTCCTTGAAGATTCTCTTCGCCCGATTGAACTCTCCCTTGGCAAACACGTTGTCGGCCTTGGCCTTGTCCAGGCGGCCCTTCATGTTCTCGAGCGCGACCTCGTAGTCGGTGGGATCGATTTGCGCGATCAAGTCGCCTTTCTTCACGCGGTCACCCACGTCTACGGCGCGGGTGATCACGGGGCCGAAGACGCGAAACGACAGGTTGGTTTCTTCCTTGGCCTTGGCGCGGCCGGGGAAGCGGTCGCGCCGGAAACCCTCTATGTCGCCGACCTTGGTCGCGAGGACAGGGCGGATGACCTCCTCGACCGGCGGATCTTCGCAGCCGGCCAGCAAGCCGGCGGTGAAAAAGAAAAGAAGGAGTCGGGCGGCGCTATTTCTCGACATCATTGCTTCTAACGCTCCTGGGCGTTCCCCCTGAATATTCGTATCGTTTTTTACCAACGACACGCTTGCAGAGCCCTGGGCGGACCCCCTCGATATTCGTCCGGCGCCGTTCGCAGCCCCACCTGCCGATGGGCGCGAGGACGAATTCCCCTTCGGTTCGGCGACTGCGGCCTTTCGGCTGGCCGCACTGCAAGGCTTCTGGTCTGAAGGACGAGCGCAGCGCGCGCTGCGGCTTCGCACGCCTAGGAGAAAGCGAGACACTTGAACCTGTCGGGGCGGCGCGCGCCGCAATTTCAGCATGACGTTTGGCATCGCTTCGCGGCACCTCTTCGCAGCCGAGAGCGGGCTTAGAAACCAACTCGAGCCGCGGTCTCGATACCCTTGACGCATGCATCGCGCGTAGAACCAAATCGCCCCCCAGACTCACCTCTTCCTCGCGCAGGTCGCTCCGAACCGATGGCCTCGGTAGCACCGAGAGGGCGGGCCTCGATCAGGTCCAGAAACCGTCGCCTGATCCGGTTTGCGCCTCCCGGTAGGCACGGGGACAGACGCAAGCTTTGAGCGCATCGGAATAGGATCAGCTCGCAAGAACCTCACTGGCATCTCGAATGCACCGACACGCAGCCTCGCTTGACGCTCTTCAGTCCATCGCCAACCTGAGAACGGGTTAGCGTAGCCTTCGTCGAAACCCGGTTCTATCCGATTCACGCAAAGCCGTTGCGTGCCCGAGGGCTACGAAGGCAAAGCGGGCATCGACATCGATGCGCAAGGCCAAGTCTTCGCCTCGAAGCCACCTCGATCGGCTAAGGCGCCTTCTTGAGCTTCTCGGTACAGATCCGCACGTAGCGCAAGTCTTCGTCGATCAGCTTCGCGGGAATCGACATCAGATCGTCCGCCTCGGCGGCCTTGACGATCAGACTGACGTCATCCTTCGACTGCTCGGCCATGAGCATGTCGGTGCGGCAGGTGCAGAGCTTCTCGGTCTGTTCGGCCGTCCATATGGGATTGTTCCGGTTTACGTCGTCCTTGCAGATCGTCATGAAGCGCGCACGAAGATCGTCCTCGGCCAGCAGGGTCGACGGCGCCGCCGAGATCCAGCAACAGGCGAGCGCGGCGATGCCGGCCGCGCGTCTAAAGCTCTCCATGCCAGACTCCCATAGGCAAGACTCCCCAGACAGATTCCCGTTTCGAGCCGGATGTTAGCCCAGCAAGGCTTGAAAGCAGAACCGCAAATCGTCCCTCCGGGCGTTCCGCTGCGAATCGGCCGGTCTCTCAAGGCCAGGATTCCACCCCAGGTCTCTCGCAGCGTCCGGGACGGCGTCCCTTGCCGAAGGATGCGGCTTCGCAAACGCCCACGGCGGGGCCTGCCGCAGCTCCGCTCACGAAGCCGTGTGCAGGATCTGAGGCCGCCATAACTTTCGCGTCAGCGAGGGTGTAAGGGCCGTGCGCTACCCCAGATAGCTAGAGGTCGGGCCTGTTGGGAGCCTGATGACGAGAAGGAAAACCGTGCCAATTCCCATGACCGTCGCCTGCCTGGCCCGGCTGCAGCTATGGAGAGGAACCCACGCCATGCCTAGGACCACCGCCACTTTGGCACTCACCGCCGGCCTCTTGGCGCTCGGTGCCGCCTCGGGCGGGGCGACGGCGGAACCGCAGATCATCGAACTGACCCAGACCGCCTGCCAGTTCGTCGAGTCGGAGAACGGCGTCGACCACGGCTTCGAGACCCGGAGCAAGGCGGACTGCGAGGCAGTCAATGCCGAAAGCGGGGATGAGCGCCTGGCCGGGTCCAAGGAGTTGGAGCTCAAGCCCGGCAAGTACATCTTCCGCGTGACCAACGAGGACGTGCCCTACGAGCTCGGGTTCTGGCTAGGCGGCGAGGGCCTCGGGCGCTTCGTCAAGAACAGCGTCTCGGGCGGCGGGCTGACCCGGGGCGTGACCCGGGACTACGAGATCGAGCTGACCGAGGGCGAATACCTCTACTCCTGCCCGCTCAATCCGACCCCGGACTACCGCATCGTCGTCAAGAGCTGACCCACGGCCAAGGCGCGCGGCACGGCCGCCGCGCGTCCGTGCCAAGCTGATGGGAGCAAGGGAAATGGGAGAGATCCTCCGCACGGACATCTGCGTCATCGGCGGCGGCTCCGGCGGCCTTTCGGTGGCCGCGGGCGCGGCCCAGATGGGCGCCCGCACCGTCCTGATCGAGAAGAGCGAGATGGGCGGCGACTGCCTGAACACCGGCTGCGTCCCCTCCAAGGCCCTGATCGCCGCCGCCGAGGCGGCCGAGACCGTCCGCCGTAGCGGCGTCTTCGGGGTCAACGGCCACGAGCCGGAGATCGACTTCGCCAAGGTGCACGGCCACGTCCACGGCGTGATCGCGGCCATCGCACCGCACGACTCCGTCGAGCGCTTCGAGGGCCTGGGCGTCCGGGTGATCAAGGGCGCCGCCCGCTTTACCGGGCCCAAGGAAGTCGAGGTCGAAGGGCATCGTATCCGCGCCCGGCGCTTCGTGATCGCCACCGGTTCCTCCCCGGCCCTGCCGCCGATCCCGGGCCTCGACGAGGTGCCCTTCCTGACCAACGAGACCATCTTCGACCTCAAGGAGCGGCCGGGCCACCTGATCGTCATCGGCGGCGGCCCGATCGGCGCCGAGCTGGCCCAGGCCCAGCGCCGCCTGGGCGCCCGCGTCACCCTGCTCGAGGTCGCCAGCCTGATGGGCAAGGAGGACCCGGAGGCCGCGGAGGTCGTGCGCCGGCGCCTGATCGCGGAAGGCGTCGACGTCCACGAAGGCATCCGGATCGAGTCCCTGGCCCGGAAGGGCAACGGCATCGCCGCCAGCGTCAAGGCCGGGGACGAGTCCCGGGAGATCGAGGGATCGCATCTCCTGATCGCCGCCGGCCGTCGGCCCAACGTCAACGGCCTGGGCCTGCAGGCGGCGGAGATCGACTTCTCCTCCCGCGGCATTGTCGTCGACAGCCGCCTGCGCACCAGCAACCGCAAGATCTTCGCCATCGGCGACGTAATTGGCGGCTACCAGTTCACCCACATGGCCGGCTACCACGCGGGGATCGTCATCCGCAACGCGCTCTTCGCCCTACCGGCCAAGGTCAAGGACAACGCCGTGCCCTGGGTGACCTACACCGACCCCGAGGTCGCCCAGGTCGGCCTGACCGAGGCCGAGGCGCGGGAGCGGCACGGCGAGGCCGTAGGGGTGTCGCGCTGGTCCTTCGCCGAGAACGACCGGGCCCAGGCAGAGCGCGCCACTGAAGGCTTCGTCAAGGTCGTGACCGGCAAGCGCGGCCGGATCCTGGGCGTCACCCTGGTCGGCCGCCACGCCGGCGAATTGCTGCAGCCCTGGGTCCTGGCGATCACCCAGGGACTCAAGATCGGCGCCATGGCCGGGATCATCGCGCCCTACCCGACCCTCGGCGAGATCAACAAGCGCGCCGCCGGCGCCTACTTCACGGAGGCGCTCTTCGGCCCCCGGACCCGCCGCCTGGTCGGGCTTCTACAGCGCCTGCCCTGACGTGAAGACGATGCGCGACGCCCAAAGCGGCGCGGCCGTAACCGGCCGCCACGCGCTTGAGAAGGAGACGATCATGTCCGTGACCGAAGCCAAGACCCGAGACCTGGCCCGCACCACTGGCAGGCCGAGCGCGCTCCGGCGCTTCCTGCCCCTGGCGTTCCTGCTCGGCCTGGCGGCGGCGGCCTGGTCGCTAGGCCTCAAGGAGTACCTGACCTTCGAGGCGCTGCGCGAGAACCGGGCGCTGCTTCTGGACTTCGTCCAGGACCAGGCCGCGCTGGCCGTGATCGTCTTCATCCTCGCCTACGCGGTCAGCACGGCGGTCTCGCTGCCGGGCGGCGCCTTCCTGAGCGTGATCGGCGGCTTCCTCTTCGGCACGGCCTTCGGCGGCCTCTGGACCCTGATCGGCGCGACCGTCGGGGCGACGGCGATCTTCCTGGTCGCCAAGACGGCCCTGGGCGACCTGCTGCGGGCGCGCGCCGGGCCCTTCTTCCACCGAATGGAGGCCGGCTTCCGGGAGAACGCCTTCAGCTACCTGCTGGTGCTGCGCCTGATCCCTCTGTTTCCGTTCTTCGTCGTCAACCTGGTCCCGGCCTTCCTGGGCGTGCCCCTGCGCACCTATGTCGTCGCGACCTTCGTCGGCATCATTCCCGGCACCTTCGTCTTCGCCTCGGTCGGCGCCGGGCTCGGCAGCGTCTTCGAGGCCAGCGGCGAATTCTCGACCTCCGCGATCGTGACGCCGCGGATCGTCATCGCCCTGGTCGGCCTGGCGCTGCTCTCGCTTCTGCCGGTCGCCTACAAGCAGATCCGGCGCAGGCGGGCGGCCATCTAGGTCCCCCTCCCGAACCGGCCGCCTGCAGCGGGCCGCCCGCCAAACGGGCGGCCCGTTCTTACCCTGCTTGCCGAATCGAGGTCGCTCGCCGACCCCAGATGTCGCTGGCGGCACTGCCGCGCGCGGAGCCGGCGGTCTAAGATCCGCCTCGACGTGCCGGCCGCGGAGCGCCGGCGACAGAACGCGGAGGTCCGAGGCATGAAGTCACAGGTACGGGTCGCAGTGATCGGCGGCGGCGTGGTCGGCTGCAGCGTCCTCTATCACCTGACCAAGTTCGGCTGGACGGACGTGGCCCTGATCGAGCGCGCCGAGCTGACCGCCGGCTCGACCTGGCACGCGGCCGGCGGTTTCCACACCCTCAACGCCGACACCAACATGGCCGCCCTGCAGGGCTACACCATCCGCCTCTACAAGGAGTTGGAAGAGATCTCCGGGCAGTCCTGCAGCCTGCACCATTCCGGCGGCATGACCCTGGCAACCACGCCGGAGCGCATGGACTTTCTGAAAGCGGCGCGCGCCATGCACCGCCACATGGGCCTGGAAACCGAGCTGATCGGCCTGGGGGAGATCAAGAAGCTGGCGCCGATCGTCAACACCGAGGGCGTGCTCGGCGCGCTCTACGATCCCCTGGACGGCCATCTCGACCCCTCGGGCACGACCCACGCCTACGCCAAGGCAGCAAGGCTCCAGGGCGCCGAGATCTACCTCCGCAACCGGGTTGTGGAACTGACCCACCGGCGCGACGGGACCTGGGACGTGGTTACCGAGCAAGGCACGATCCACGCCGAGCACGTGGTCAACGCGGGCGGACTCTGGGCCCGAGAGGTCAACGCCCTGGCCGGCATCTACCTGCCGCTGCACCCCATGGAGCACCAGTACCTGGTGACCGACGACATCCCCGAGATCTACGAGCGCGACAGCGAGCATCCGCATGTCCTCGATCCGGAGGGCGAATCCTACCTGCGCCAGGAGGGCCGCGGCTTGGTGATCGGCTTCTACGAGCAGAGTTGCGAGCCCTGGGCGGTCGCGGGCACGCCCTGGGAGTTCGGCCAGGACCTGCTGCCGAACAAGCTCGAGCGGATCGGCGACATCCTGGAGGTCGCCTATCACCGCTATCCGGTCCTGGAGAAGGCCGGGGTCAAGCGGATCATCAACGGCCCCTTCACCTTCGCCCCGGACGGCAACCCCCTGGTCGGCCCGGTGCCGGGCCTCAGGAACTTCTGGTCCGCCTGCGCGGTCATGGCCGGCTTCAGCCAGGGCGGCGGGGTCGGCCTGACCCTGGCCGAATGGATGGTCGAGGGCGAGCCCTCGCGCGACGTCTTCGCCATGGACGTTGCGCGCTTCGGCAACTACTGCACCGAGGCCTACACCCGGGCCAAGGTGAGCGAGAACTACCAGCGCCGCTTCGCGGTCTCCTATCCGAACGAGGAGCTGCCGGCCGGCCGGCCCCTGGAGACCACGCCGGCCTACGAGGTCTGGAAGCGGCAGGGCGCGGTCTTCGGCCAGGGCTACGGCATGGAGGCGGTCAACTACTTCGCGCCCGAGGGCGAGGCGCGCTTCGAGACCCCCAGCTTCCGGCGCTCCAACGCCTTCGAGCCGGTCGGCGAGGAATGCCGCGCCGTGCGCGAGGCGGTCGGCATCAACGAGATCCACAACTTCGGCAAGTACGAGGTCACCGGCCTCGTTGCGGCCGACTGGCTGGACCGGATCATGGCCGGCAGGATCCCGGAGGTCGGCCGCGTTGCCCTGTCGCCGATGCTCAGCCCCAAGGGCAGGCTGATCGGCGACTTCACGATCTCGCGCCTGGCCGAAGAGCGTTTCCAACTGACCGCCTCCTACGGCGCGCAGGCCTATCACCTGCGCTGGTTCCGGCAGCACCTGCCGCATCGGGCCACCGAGGTGCCCGAGGTTGAGGTCCGCAACCTCAGCCAGGAACTGATCGGCTTCCAGATCGCCGGGCCGCGCTCGCGCGAGCTGCTGGCGCGGCTGACCCTGGCCGACGTCTCGAAGGAGGCCTTTCCCTTCCTCGCGGTGCGCGAAATCGACGTCGGTCCCTGCGCGGCCATCGTCCAGCGGGTCACCTTCACCGGCGACCTGGGCTACGAGATCTACGTCCCGGCCGCCAAGCAGCTGGCGCTCTACTATGCCCTGGAAGACGCCGGGAAGGATCTCGGGCTCAGGCCCTTCGGGATGCGAGCGATGATGAGCCTGCGGCTGGAGAAGGGCTTCGGGTCCTGGCTGCGGGAGTACAAACCGGACTACACGCCCGCCGAGACCGGCCTCGACCGCTTCGTCGCCTACAACAAGCCGGCCGACTTCATCGGCAAGGCAGCGGCCCTGGCGGAAAAGGCGGCCGGGCCCGAGCGGCGGCTCTGCAGCTTCACGGTCGAGGCCGCGGACGCCGACGTCTGGGCCGACGAGCCGATCTGGAAGGACGGGGCGGTGGTCGGCTTCGTCACGTCCGGCGGCTACGCCCACTACGTCGAGAAGTCGGTCGCCTTGGGCTTCCTGCCAGTCGAGCTTATCGCCCCCGGCTGCGAGGTCGAGATCGAGATCCTGGGCGAACGGCGCAAGGCACGCCTGATCGAGGCGCCGCTCTTCGACCCCAAGGGCGAGCGGATGCGCGGCTGAAGCCACGCGGCGCAATCGACCGCGAAGACCACCTGGACCGCCTTTCCGGACCTACCGCGGCCTCGCCGGTGGCGGGGCCCGTTCCGATGCCGCGCCTGCGGCCGGCCCCCTGAATCGATCCCAGAATAAAGTAAATATAGCTAGTAAATAAGAAGTTGTTCTTGACAATTACTCAACTTTTATTCATCTTTTCTAAAGCATGAATAGTTCTTTACGCCCAAGCTGCCGAATTGGCTCAGGTATCGGCCAAGATTCGATTTCCTGAGTCCAGGTCCGGACTCGACCAGCCACCGATCTTCGCCGCGCGGAGGCAGGACGTCATGGTCAAGGCACTACGCCCAGAGAATCGACACCCCGATCACGGCCTGGCCCTGGTGGCCGGAGGCCGGAGCGGAAGGCGGGTCCAGGCCCTCGAACCGATGGTGGCCGAAAGGCCCTCCGCTGCGCTGGACAGACAGCTCGAGCGGCTTCGCGCGCAGAACGAGGTCCTGGAACTGATCGCCAGCGGCGCCAGCCTGAACCAAGTTCTTCAGCAGTTGGTGCGGATTGCCGAACGCAGTGTCCGAAGTGGTCGCTGCACGATCGAGCTGAGCGATCCGGAGGTTCTTGGCTCTTGGACCGAACCTCGCCGCGGCAGCGCCCCTCGGGCGCCGATGATGGCGGAATCGCCGGCCGGCCCAGGGACCGGCTTGCTGCGGCCGGAGCCGGCGACTCACCGCGTCGCCGGGACCGAAGCCCGGCGAGAGCGGCATCCTTCGGGCGCGGCTCTGCGCTGCTGGAGCGAGCCGATCCGCGGGCCGCAGAACGAGAACCATGGGATCCTGTCGGTCCAATACCGCGACGACCGCGAGCTGGCCGGGGAAGACCTTGAGGCGATCACCGAGCTGGCCAGGATTGCCGGTATCGCCGTCGAGCAACAACGCCGCGAGCAAGTCCGCCGCCAAGCCAGCGAGCGGTTTACCACGCTGTCCCGGAGCCTGCCCGGAGTCGTCTACCAGTTGCAGGTCACCGCGGAAGGCAGGCTCCGCTACACCTTCCTGAGCGAAGGCCTGCGCGACGTCTTCGGGATCGCACCCGAAGCCGCGCTGGCCGACGCCGAGACCCTGCACGACTGCTACGAAATGGAGGCCGGCGCACCGCTGAGGCAGCGCTTTATCGATGCCTCCAAGTCACTGGCGCTGTGGGAGCACGAAAGCTGGATCACCACGCTGGACGGGCGCCGCCGCTACATTCACGACAGCGCGCGCCCGCATCGCCGGGGCGACGGCTCGGTCATCTGGGAAGGCATCATCCTGGACGCGACGCGGACCAAAGAGGCCGAGGTCGAACTGCGCCGGGCCAAGGAAGAGGCCGAACAAGCCAGCCATGCCAAGACGCGCCTGCTGGCCCAGCTCCGCAGCGCCAACCAGCGCTTCGAATCGCTCGTCGCCAACGTTCCGGGGGTGGTCTACCAGCGCAAGGTGACCCCGGAGGGCGAGATCTTCTACACCTACATCAGCGATGGCGCGAAGGACCTCTTCGGGCTCACGCCCGAGGAGGTGCTCGCAGACTCCCAGGCGCTCTTCAACTGTCACGGCCCGGACTACCGCAAGGGGTTCCGAGACCGGCTTCTGGCGGCCTCGAAGACGCTGTCGCTCTGGGACGTCGAAGCCCAGATCATAACGGCCAGCGGCGAGACGAAGTACACCCATGCCATCGCGCGGCCGCACAAGGAGGCCGACGGCTCGGTCCTTTGGGACGGACTCATCCTGGATTCCACACGGATCAAAAAGGCCGAGATGGCTCTGCGCGAGGCCAAGGACCAGGCGGAGTGCTCGAACCGGGCCAAGACCCAGTTCCTGGCAACCATGGGCCACGAGCTGCGTACCCCGCTGAACGCGATCATCGGCTTCTCGGAGATCATCGCGGATCAGCGCCTCGGGCCGGTCGCCAACCCGAACTATCTCGACTATGCCAAGGACATCCTGGCGAGCGGCCAGGAGCTTCTGCGGCATATCAACGACATCCTTGAGTTCACGCGGCTGGAGAGCGGCGAGCTGCAGCTCTCCGAAGGCGACGTCGACCTCGCGCGTCTTCTGGAGGACGTCGCCGAGGATGCCCGCGCGCTCGCCGTTCCCGGCGGGGCCGAGCTCGTGCTCGCGCCCCTCAAGGACCGGATTCTTCTGCTTGGCGATGAGGAGCGCCTGAGGCGCCTGCTGTGGCACCTGACATCGAATGCCATCAAGTTCACGACCGCCGGGGACCGGATCCATATCGCTGCCGAAGTCGATCCTGACGGCCACGCCGTTCTGTCGATCGCCGATACCGGGATCGGCATGGCCCCTGCAGACATCTCCAAGGCAAAGGAGGTCTTCGCCCAGCTCGACGGCAGGCTGAGCCGCCGCTTCGCGGGACTGGGACTGGGCATTCCCCTGGCCATGGCCATCGCCAAGATGCACGGCGCCACCCTGAGCTTCACCAGCGAGGTCGCGGTCGGCACCAGGGCGACGCTGGTCCTGCCGAAGACCCGCGTCATCACGGGTTCCGGAGAGACCCGCGGGACCCAGGCGGCGGTCGGCCAGGGCCGCCGTCAGCCCCGGACGGGCAACCCATCGCGCGCGCCTCAGGCACCCTTCAAGGGCCCAGGCATCCAAATATAGTTACTGAATAATTAAAATAAAAATCAAGTAATTAATAAAGGTTCTATTGACATTCCAAGTGAACTTCTTCACGTTCGACCGATCAGAAGTCATGACTTTTGACACACCGGAGACCAGCGGAACCCGGTTCAAGATGTCAATCGGCAAGCCTCGAAAAGACCGCCACCGGAACGCCACCGCCCCGCGGCCGCCAGAGATAAGATGAACCGGATAATTACAAATGGGTAGTCCGAAGACCCCGCCAGTTTTGAAAACTGATAATTAAAATAAAAAAGCAATAATGACTGGCTCTCTTCGCCGCCCGGGACTCTGCCTGAGGTAGACGCTATGACCGCATCGCCCGCCTACATGCTTTCCGCTGCCAAGTCGCAGCCACGCAGCACCTGGGAAGACCGGCCGCTCGGGTCGACCCGGGCCCTGCAAAGTGGCGTGGAGAGGCTGCTGGACCGGATGAACATCGCCGTGATCCATGGCGGCGACAAGACGGTGGACGGGGCGGTCATCAACCAGACCGGAAACCCGAGATCCTGGAAAAGCTACAAGAGCGTCGCCGAGGACATTGCGGGCGCGCTCCGCCGGCTGGGCTGCCCCAAGGTCAGCGTGATTCCCGACGACATGCAGCTCGGCCGGCGCCTCGCGGAGGAAGGCATCCATATGGCCTGGCTGAACACCGGCGGCGTCCAGGGCTACAGCCCGCTTAGCCATGCCGCGTCGATGCTGGAGATGATGGGGATACCCTACGTTGGCCACGATCCCATGACCGCGGGCATCCTGGACCGCAAGGACGTGTTCAAGCGCTTTCTGATGGCCCTCGGCTTTCCGACCGCCCCCTTCGTCACCTGGAATATGGCGGAAGGTCCCTTCGATCCCACGACCCACGAACGCTTCTGGCAGGTCCTCGGCGAGCACACGGGACCCTTCATCGTCAAGCCGGTGTCCGGCCGGGCCTCGCTCAACGTCCATTGGGTCGAGACCCGCAACGGGCTTCCGGCGGCCGTGGCGACCGTCCACGAGGCGACCCAAAGCCTCGTGATGATCGAGCCCTATCTGCCGGGCCGGGAATACTGCGTGGCGGTCAGCGGCTACGTCACCGCCGAGCGCCGGGAACTCACACGCCATCGCAACCCCTTCGTGGTCTGCGCCATCGAGCGGGTCTTCCAGCCCGATGAACGCATCGTCACCTCCATGGACCTGCGCCCGATCACCGGCGACCGGCTGCGCGTCCTCGACAAGGAGCGCGACGCCGGGGTCGTGCAGGAACTGGAGAACCTCGCCCGCAACATCTACCGCGAGATGAACATCGAGAGCCTGATCCGCTTCGACGTCCGGGCAGACCGCGCCGGCCGGCTCCAGATCCTGGAGGCCAACCCCAAGCCGGACCTCAAGGCGCCCAGCCGCGATCAGACCAGCCTGGTGGCCGCCAGCCTCTCCGCCTACGGCATGAGCTACGACGACCTCATCCTGTCGCTCCTTGCCGACCGGGTCGACTTCCTGTTCGGCGAGCGGCCGGGCTGCGTCGGCCAGCTAAGGGCCCTGCTCGGGTAAGCCTGGCCCCGGGTTTGGGATGATGGTAGCCCGCCGATGAAGGACGGTCAGCCCCTCAAGAGACGGCTTCTCGACGCCCTGACGATGCTGCTGGTCTCGGGGCTTTCGCTGACTCTGCTCATCTACGTCGGCTTCGGCGAGGCGCAGCGGACCTTCGAGCAGTTTTACCTGGAGAAGATCCAGGCCCAGGGCAGCATCATCCGCGGCACCATGGAGACCTTCCTGCGCGCCGGCCTGCCGATGAAGCAATACGCCGGCTTCAACACCACGGTCGAGCCGGTCCTCCGGTCCGACGGCTCGATCGCCGAGATCGCCGCCTTCGACCGCGCCGGACAGACCGTCTTCAGCAGCCGGGATTCCGGTCTGCCGCTGTTCACCGAGGTCTGGCGCAGCAGCCTGGAAGACGATGCGCGCTTCGAGATCCGCCGCAACCGCGACCACTACCAAGTCGTCCTGCCCTTCCGGAACAAGTTCGAGGTGGTCGGCCACCTCGCGATCTCCTTGCCGCAGTCGGTGATCGACGAGCGGGTCAGGCAGAGCTTCGAACCGCTGGTCTGGGTCAGCCTCTGTCTGTCGGCCGTCTTCACCGTCTTCGTATCCCTGGCCGGACCGGCCATCCGCTCCCGCCGATTGCCCTGGCTGCAGATCGCCTTCGCCATGACCTTCCTGACTATGGCGGTCTTCGTCATCGGCTCGCTGGTCTCGCTCTACTCCGAGGGCGTGCAGGCCAAGACCAAGGCTTTGGCCGACACCCTGGGACATCGGCTGAGCGACATCGTGGCCTTCAACCTGAACATCCGCGAGATCGACGGCCTGGACCGGGTGCTAGGCGAATACCAGCTGCTGAACCCGGACATCAGCGCGGCCGGCCTGACCATCGACGGCCGGGTCGAGATCCACACGGATGAGAACCTGATCGGCAAGGGCTGGGTGACCCAGACCGGCACCTACGAGTACGTCGTCGACCTGACGCCGCCGGACGATCCGCGCAACATCCGGGTCGCGGTCGCCCTGCCAAGCGACATCGTATTCAGCCGGATCGTGCGAAGCGTCAAGAACTTCGCCGCGCTCTTCGTCGCTTCGGCCTTTCTGGCCGGCCTGTTCCTGCAGATCGCGGGCAGCATGCGCCGGCCGGGCGCGCCCTTGTCGGCGGAAGCCAGCGGGAAGGAAGACAACCTGCTGCTGGACCTGGTCAAGCCGGTGTTCTTCGTCGCGGTCTTTCTCGAGCACCTGAACTACGCCTTCCTGCCGCAGTTCATGCACGAGGTCACCGACCGGGTGGGCCTCTCGGCGGGCTTCGCCTCCATCCCCTTCATGACCTTCTATCTGTGTTTCGCCCTGGCCCTGATACCCAGCGGCCACTACGCCCAGCGCTTCGGCGCCCGGCCGCTGATGTACGTCGGCCTGCTGCTCGCCGCTCTCGGTCTCTTCATGCTCAACTTTTCGCAGGTCGACCTGGCGCTGGCGACCTTGGCCAGGGGGCTCTCCGGAATCGGCCAGGGCATGCTGTTCATCGGCGTCCAGTCCTACATCCTGGCGACCGCGGCTCCGGGCCGGAAGACGCAGGGTGCGGCGATCATCGTCCTCGGCTTCCAGGGCGGCATGATCTCGGGCATGGCGATCGGCTCGCTGCTGGTGTCCTACACCGGTCCGGAGGGCATGTTCACCCTCAGCGGCGGCATCGCCCTGGCCCTGGCGCTCTATGCCCTGCTCGTGGTGCCGGCCCGCGCCGCGGCGCCGGCCGAGGCGCAAGGCGGCGGCGCGCTGAGGGACCTGGCCCGGCATCTCTCGCTGGCCCTGCGCAATTCCGATTTCCTGCGGACCATGGTGCTGATCGGCATCCCGGCGAAGGCCGTCCTGACCGGCGTGATCATCTTCGCCCTGCCGCTGCTCCTGGCCAAGCAAGGCTACCGCGAAGAGGACATCGGCCAGATCATCATGATCTACGCCGCCGCCGTCGTGCTCTCCAGCAGCTATGTTTCGCGGCTCGTCGACCGGATCGGCCGGACTCACGAGATCCTGTTCTGGGGCGCGACGATCTGCGGCGCCGGATTGACCCTGATCGCCTTCCTGGACTGGCAGCCGCCCGGTTCCGCCAACTCCGCCCTGCCGACGACGATCCTGATCCTCGGCGTCGCGATCGTCGGCATCGCCCACGGCTTCATCAACGCGCCGGTCGTGACCCACGTCGCCGAATCGGTCTTGGCTCGAAAGCTCGGCGCGGAAAGCCTGACCGCAACCTACCGCTTCCTGGAAAGGGTCGGCCACATAGCCGGGCCGATCGTCATTTCCCAGCTTTTCCTGCTCGGCGGCCAGGAATCGAAGCTGATGCTCTGGGTCGCCGGTGCGATCACCCTCTTCGGCCTGATCTTCCTGGTCAGAACGCCGAGCATCGAGCTCGAAGGCCCCGAGCGGGAGACGGCGTGATGCCGGCGCGCCGCCCGAGGATCCGGAACTACGGGCTGCACCCTATCGGCCTGGTTCTGGTCCTCTGCTGCGGCGCCCTGGCCGGTCCCGCCGCGGCCGCGACCGAGCCCGCCTACTACGAGTGGTTCCGGCCCAGTGCCGGGAACCTGGACAACTGGCTGCTCGAAGACCTCGGGGGCGAGCCCGACCAGCTGCGCATCCGCAGCCGCGAGCGCCGCGGCCTTCGCGCGCCGCGCCGGATCGTCGTTTTGTTCCCGCGGCCGTCGTCCGCCTACGACGCGGCCATGAACAAGATCCTGGACCTCTTTCACGACAAGGGCTTCGATGCGGAGATCCGGGCGATCAACTTCCATCGGGACGATCACCGCGGCCGGCGTGCCCTGGCGGAGGCGGAAGCCTGGGGTGCCGAGCTGATCTTCTCGATGGGCTCGGAATCTACGGCCTGGCTTTGGCGGCACTACCGCGGCGGCCGGATCCCGGTGGTCTCGGTCTGTTCCAAGGACCCGGTCCTGCTGGGCCAAGCGAAGGACTACGAGGCCGGCAGCGGCACGAACTTCGCCTTCACGTCGCTCAACATGCCGGTCGAGGCCCAGATGGCCTACCTGATGGAACTGAAGCCGAACCTCAAGAACCTCGGCATCCTGGTCAACAGCCAGAACCTCAGCGCGGTCGAGACCCAGGCCAAGCCGATGCTGCGCCATGCGGCGAAGCGGGGCGTCCGGGTCCTGTATCTCGACGTCAAAAATCCGAAGGTCGCCGCCAAGGAGCTTTCCAGTCTGGTCGATCGGGCGGTGACGACCATGCGCAAGAACGACCCGACGCTCGACCGCAGCCTGTTCTGGATCACCGGCAGCACAGCGGTGTTCCGGGAGATCGAGGCGATCAACGCGAGCTCGGACCGGGTGCCGGTGCTGAGCGTCGTGCCCGACGTCGTGCGGGCGGGCGACGACAGCGCCGTGCTGTCCATCGGCATCGGCTTCCAGAGCAACGCGCATCTGGCGGCGATCTACGGCATCGACGTGCTGGAAGGCCGGCTTCGGATCGGCGAGGTCGGGGTCGGCATCGTCTCGCCCCCCGACATCGCGATCAACTTCCGAAAGGCCAGGGAGATCGGCCTGAAGATCCCCTTCGGGTTCCTGGAACGCGCCACCTACGTCTACGACTACCAGGGGCGGATCGTCCGGCGCAACGGCGTGGCCGTCGATCCCACGAAGTAGCCGGCCCCTGCTCGGTTAACCGGCCGCTAACGCTGATCCCCTATCCTGGTTAGAGGGCCGGTGAGGCCCGCCGGTTCCGAATCGCGGCAGACAAGGGGCCGCCGCCTTGAGCAAGCTCAGCTTCAGACAGCACCGCAGCCCGAGATACCGCAAGGCGGCCATCCTGGGGCTGCCGCCGCTCGCGCTGCTCCTGGTCGCCGGGCTGATCTGGGGCGAGCTGCAGAGCAACGCCCAGCACCTCTATCGCTGGCCCTTCTCGGAGGTCGGCAACTTCCTCGCCGGCGCCCGCTACCGGGTGAACCTGACATGCCAGGCCCGACCGCGGGCCCGCTTGCATACCCTGCGGGCCGCCGATTTCGAGGACGCCAGAGGCTACCTCGAGACCGAGCTGCCCGGCTGCCAGCTCGCCGAAATCCGCCGGGTCGACCGCTCCTGGTACTAGGAATAGAGGCCTGCCAGGGTGACGAAGAAGGTCAGGAGCCACTCCACTGGAACGCCGACGATCCAGTAGAAGACGTTCAGATCGAGCCCGACCTCGCGCCCGAGCATCGGCAGCAGGAAGATCACGCCGATGATGATCAGAAAGCCGAAGCGCTCCAGCCTTGCCAGAGGCCGGGCCAGGGCGTCCGGCAGCAGGCCGACCGCGACCCGGCCGCCGTCCAGCGGCGGCAGCGGCAGCATGTTGAAGACCGCGAGCACCAAGTTGATCAGGATCGAGTTGTAGAGATTGCTGCCGAGCCATCCGGCGACGGACAGGGGCAGGAGTGGCAGCAGGTGGAACATCAGGGCCGAGGCGGTCGCCAGGATCAGGTTCGCCGCGGGGCCGGCGGCCGCGACCAGGACCATGTCGCGACGCGGGTGCCGCAGGCGGTGGAAGGCGACCGGCACCGGCTTGGCCCAGCCGAAGAGGAAAGGCGCCCTGAGGATCAGCAGCATGGCCGGCAGCAGGACGGTGCCGAAGAGGTCGACGTGGCGAAAGGGGTTGAAGCTGACCCGCCCGAGCTGCCGCGCGGTGTCGTCGCCCAGGCGCCAAGCCACGAAGCCGTGCGCCGCCTCGTGCAGGGTGATCGCCAGGAGGACGGGTAGGACCCAGACCGAGGCGACGTAAAGAAATCCGAAACTGTCAAAATCCATGGCGCGGACACTAGAGCAAGGCGTCCACGGATGAAATCGCCTTCGCCCCCTTCCCGGGCCCTCGGCGACCGGCGGGCGGCGTCCCGGTCGTAGCCTTCAGAGGCACGCAGCAGCTGCAGGCCATAGGCGTCCCTGGTCTCAAGGCGGCGCAGCTGGTCGACGCTCGGCATGCGCCGGATGCCGGCCGGCACGGAAAAGGTTAGAATGGGTGCAAAGCAAGAGACCGGCAGGCGACTACGGCAGAGTGCTGTGATGGCGGAAATTGTGGACCCTGCGCGGCAGGACGGCGCGCCGGAGCAGGCGGAGCGGAAGCCCGAGAAGCTCCTCGCGATCGTCCGGAGCCTCGTTCTGGACCTGCATCCCCGCAGGCAGGCAGGGCTGGCGCTCGATCTGGGCAGCCGCCTCGACCGCGACCTGGGAATCGACAGCCTCGGCCGCTCCGAGCTGCTGCTCCGGATCGAGGCGGCCTTTCAGGTCCGGCTGCCCGAGGCGCTGCTGGCCGAGGCGGAGACCGTCGGCGACCTCCTCGAGGCGCTGGAGACCGCAGCCGAGCGGCCGGCCGGCGGCGAAGCCCTGTCGCCGGTTCCGACGGCCCCGGAACTGCCGATCGTCGTGGAGACGCCGACCGCGGCCCGGACCCTGCCCGAGGTTCTCGCATGGCACCTCGAGCGCCATCCCGACCGCCCCCAGGTCACCCTGCTGAAAGACGAGCGGGAGGTCGAGGCCACCCTGACCTACCGCGACCTCGCCGAGCGATCCCAGGCCGTCGCCCGCGGCCTGCGGGCGCGCGGAATCGCATTCGGCGACCGGATCGCCCTAATGCTGCCCACCGGGACCGACTTCTTCGTCAGCTTCTTCGGCATCCTCCAGGCCGGTGCCGTGCCGGTCACGATCTATCCGCCCCTGCGGCTGACCCAGCTCGAGGAGCACATGCGGCGCCAGGCCGGCATCCTGCGCAGCGCAGGCGCCCGCATCCTGGTCGCCTCGAAGGAAACCAAACCCGCGGCGACGCTGCTGGAACTGCAGGTCGACTCCCTGGATTCGGTCGCGACCACGGCGGAGCTCTCCATCGAGGGCGAAGACGAGCTGCCGGCCCCGGGCGACGGCGAGGCGCTCGCCTTCATCCAGTACACCTCAGGCAGCACTGGCGATCCCAAGGGCGTCGCCCTGAGCCACGACAACTTGCTGGCCAACATCCGAGCCATGGGCCAGGCCCTGGAGGCCAAGTCCTCCGACGTCTTCGTCAGTTGGCTGCCGCTCTACCACGACATGGGCCTGATCGGCGCCTGGCTCGGCAGCCTGTATCACGCCTGCCCGCTCTACGTGATGTCGCCGGTCGCCTTCCTGGTCCGCCCCGGGGCCTGGCTCTGGGCGATCCATCGCTACCGCGCGACCCTGACCGCGGCGCCAAACTTCGCCTTCGAGTTTTGCGTCAGCCGGATCGAGGAAGAGGCCCTGGCCGGCCTTGACCTGAGCTCCCTGCGGGTGATGGCCAACGGCGCCGAGGCGGTCAGCGCCAAGACCCTCGACCGCTTCGCGGAACGCTTCCAGCGCTACGGCTTCCGGCGCCAGGCCATGATGCCGGTCTACGGCCTGGCGGAGAACGCCGTCGGCCTGGCCTTCCCGCCCCTGGACCGCGGCCCGCTGAGCGACCACGTCGACCGCGAGGCCTTCAGCACCCGCGGCGAGGCCCGCCCGGCGGCGTCGGACGACCCCACGGCCCTCGCTTTCGTCGCCTGCGGCCATGCCCTGCCCAACCACGAGATCCGCGTCGTGGACGAGACCGGCCGCGAGGTGGCCGACCGTCAGGAAGGCCGCATCCAGTTCCGCGGACCGTCCTCGACACGAGGATACTTCAACAATGAGGCAGCGACCCGGGCGCTCTTCGACGGCGACTGGCTGGAGACCGGCGACCGCGGTTACGCGGTCGCGGGCGAGGTCTACGTCACGGGGCGAACCAAGGACATCATCATCCGCTCCGGCCGCAACGTCTATCCGCAGGAGCTGGAGGAGGCGGTCGGCGACCTACCTGGCGTACGCAAGGGCTGCGTGGCGGTCTTCGGCAGCGGGGACGAGGCCTCTGGGACCGAGATCATCGTGGTCCTGGCCGAGACCCGGGAAAGCGAGGAGGCGGCACGTCAAGCCCTTCGGCAGCGGATCACGGAAACGGCCAGCGAGCTGCTCGGGATGCCCCCGGAAGAGGTGGTCCTGGCGCCGCCGCGCAGCGTGCCGAAGACCTCCAGCGGCAAGCTGCGCCGCGCCGCCGCCAAGCAGCTCTACGAGACCGACGCCATCGGCAAGGCCGCGCGCGCGCTCTGGCTGCAGGTGCTGCGGCTCGCCGCCCTGGGTCTCGGGCAGCGCCTGCGGCGCTGGCTGCAGCTGGCGGGGACGCTGGGCCATGCCGGCTACTGGTGGCTGGTGATGGGGCCCGGACTGATTCTGATCTGGCTGCTGGTCTGCGTGACCCCGCGCCCTGCCTGGCGCTGGCGAATCGTGCGGGCTCTCGGCCGGCCGCTGCTGCGCTTGGCCGGCGTCTCCCCCACGGTCAGAGGCCTGCGCAACATCCCGGCCAAGGGCGCCGTCCTGGTCTGCAACCATGCGAGCTACCTCGATCCGCCGGTCATGGCCACGGCCCTGCCCGGCGAGCCGGTCTTCGTCGCCAAGCGGGAACTGGAACCGCAGCTTTTCGCCGGGAGCCTGCTGCGCCGGCTGGGCGTGCTCTTCGTCGAAAGGCAGGCCCCCGACGCCGGTGTCGCCGACACCCAGGAGATCCTCGCCCTGGCCCGGTACCGACGCTTGCTGGTGGTCTATCCCGAGGGCACTTTCGGGCGCGGCGCAGGCCTCTTGCCCTTCCGGCTGGGCGCCTTCGTCGTCGCCGCGGAGGCCGGGCTGCCGGTGGTTCCCGCCGCCATCCGTGGCACCCGCTCGATCCTGCGCGACAGCGACTGGTTTCCTCGGCGCGGCCGGGTCGAGCTGGAAATCGGCCCGGCCATCGAGCCGCCAGGTCGGGGCTTCGATGCCGCTCTGGAGTTGAGGACGGCGGCCCGGGACTGGATCCTGGCCCATTGCGGCGAGCCGGACGCGGAGCCCGGAGACGGCTGACCTTCCAGGCACCGGGCAGCGCCCCGGTGGCTAGGGCACCACCTGATCGGATGGATCCGTTAAGCGATCGATCTGGCCTAATATAAAGCCATAATTTCAGATAGCTAGCGCACTACTCGTAGGGCCGTTCGACCCTGAGCACGGCCTTGACCGCGTCCGCCTCGCTCATCTCCGGGCGAAGCTGAAGCAGGGCCCGCACGGCGTGTTCGGTCTGAGCGGTCGCGCCCAGGCCGGCCTTCTGTGCGTTGGCCAGGGCCTTCTCGACGATCTGCCGGGTCTGGTAGGTGTCCGTCATCGCAAGTGTCCTTCCGCTGCGGCTGCGGTACCGGAGCCATGCTCGCCCGGTTTGAGGCCAAGGGGCCTTGATGCGGATCAAGTGGCGGCGCCGTTATTCGGCGTCCGGCTGGTTCTGGGGCGCGGCCGCGACGAAGGCCGGGATCTCCATGCAGGCCTCGAAGATCCGCCGGATCGTTGGATAGGGGGCCATGTCGCAGTCGAAGCGGCGGCCGTTGACGACCTGCGGCACCAGGCAGACGTCCGCCAGGGTGACCGCGTCGCCGTGGCAGTAGCGGCCGGTCTCCGGCTCTGCGGCGAGGCGCCGCTCCAGGGCCGCGAACTCGACCGCCACCCAGTGGCGGAACCATTCGCCCTGAACCTCTGCCGGCTGGCCCAATGGCCCGGTCAGGTGCTTGAGGACCCTCAGGTTGTTAAGCGGATGGATGTCGCAGGCGATGGCGTAGGCGATGGCCCGGACCCGCGCCCGGCCCAGCGGATCGGCCGGCAGCAGGGGCGGCTCCGGATGGACCTCTTCCAGGTATTCGACGATCGCCAGCGACTGGGTGATGAGCGCAGGGCCGTCCGGGCCCTCGACCGCCAGCGCCGGCACCAGGCCCTGGGGGTTGAGCGCCAGGTAGTCGGCGCCGCGCTGCTCGCCCTTGCGCAGGTACAGGGCGGCCTGGTCGTAGTCCAGGCCCTTGAGGTTGAGCGCGATCCGCGCCCGGAACGAGGTGGAGCTGCGGAAGTAGCCGTAGAGCTTCATCTCTCCCCCGTCACGCGATGACGATCTCGATCTGGTCCAGGCCCTCGACTCCGCCGGTGACCCGATCGCCGCGCTGCAGGGCGGCGACGCCGGCCGGCGTGCCGGTGAAGATCAGGTCGCCCGGCTTGAGCAGGAAGAGGCCGGACAGCAGGGCGATCATCTCCGGAACCGTCCAGATCATCTCCGCGAGATCGCCCTCCTGGCGCAGCTGGCCGCCGACCTCGAGCCAGATCCGGCCGCGCTCTGGATGGCCCACGGCGGTGACGGGATGGATCGGCGTGCAGGGTGCCGAGGCGTCGAAGCCCTTGCCTGTGTCCCAGGGCCGGCCGTGCTTCTTCGCTTCGCCCTGCAGGTCGCGGCGGGTCAGGTCGATGCCCACGCCATAGCCGTAGACGTGATCCAGGGCCCGGTCCTCGGGGATGCTGCGCCCGCCCTCGCCCAGAGCGACCACCAGCTCGATCTCGTGGTGCAGATCCGCGGTCGCGGGCGGATAGGGAACGGTCCCGCCCGGCACCACGGCATCGGCCGGCTTGGAAAAGAAGAAGGGCGGGTCGCGGTCGGGGTCCTTGCCCATCTCGCGGGTGTGGGCGGCGTAGTTGCGCCCGACGCAGTAGACGCGGTGCACGGGAAACGCGAGCTCGCTGCCCGCGATGGCGAGGCTGGTCACCTCCGGCGGCGGAAACGCGTAGTCCGTCACGGTGTTTTTTCTCCTCCAGAATGGCCCGTCGGCCGGCCTCGGATCATCGCAGCCGGCCAGCGCGGCGGCAACGGCCGCGGCCCTCACATCAGCGATGGCAGGAAGAGCGACAGCGCCGGCAGGGCGATGATCAGGGCGACCCGCAGGATGTCGGCGATCCAGAAAGGCGTCACCCCGCGGAAGATGGTGCCCAGCTCGACGTCGCGCAGCACCCCGCGCAGAACGAAGACATTGAGCCCGACCGGCGGCGTGATCAGGCTGATCTCGGTTACAACCAGCACGATGATGGCGAACCAGATCAGCACCGCCTCCGGATCCATGCCGGCGCCGAAGTCCAGCTCCAGCATCAGTGGATAGAAGACGGGCACGGTCAGCAGGATCATCGACAGGCTCTCGAGCACGCAGCCCAGCACCAGGTAGATCGCAATGATCACCGCGATCACGATGTAGGGGTTGAGCGCGAGATCGATGACGAAGCCGGCCAGGACGTCGGGCAGGCCGGCGAAGTTGACGAAGTTGGTGAAGATCAGCGCCCCGATCAGAACCATGAAGATCATCGCCGTGGTTCGCGCCGATTCCAGCAACAGCGGGAACAAGACCCCGAAGCTGAGCCCGCCCTTGAGCAGCGCGAAGCCGAAGCCGAGCGCGGCGCCGATCCCGGCCGCCTCGGTCGGGGTGAAGACGCCGCCGTAGATGCCGCCCATGATCACCAGGAAGAGCAGGGTGACGCCCCAGGCGCCCTTGAGCGCGCCCAGGGTGGCACCCAGGCCGAAGCTCTCGCCGCGCGGTCCCAGCTCGGGCTTGAGGCGCGTGACCACAGCGATGGCGGCGGCGTAGAAGCCGACCCCCAGGATGCCGGGCAGGATGCCGGCGATGAACAGCTTGGCGATGTCGGTCTCGGTCATGATGCCGTAGATGACCATCAGCACGCTGGGCGGGATCAGGATGCCGAGGGTGCCGCCGGCGGCGATGGAGCCGGCGGCCAGGCTGTCGGCGTAGCCGTAGCGCCGCATCGAGGGCATGGCGACCTTGCTCATGGTCGCCGCGGTCGCGAGCGAGGAGCCGCAGACCGCGCTGAAGCCGCCGCAGGCCGCCACCGAGGCCATGGCGAGGCCGCCGCGGAAGCGCCCGAGCAGGGCGTAGGTGGCCTCGTAGAGCTCCCGCGACAGCCCGGCCTGGGTCACCAGGTTGCCCATCAGGATGAACAGCGGCACCACCGAGAGCGAATAGGACAGGCCGGAATCGAAGGCGGTCTGTCCGACCATGGCGAAGGCCGCGTCCCAGCCGCGCAGCAGGCCGAAGCCGAGGAAGCCGACCAGCGCCATGGCGAAGGCGATCGGCATCCGGAGCAGGATCAGCAGCAGCAGCGCGGCAAAACCGAGGAGGGATTCGACCATGGCCCGGCCCTGGTCAGACCTGACGGCCGCGGCGCAGCAGCGGCCAGAGCATCAGCAGGGCCTTGGCCAGGAGCAGCAACGCGCTGACCCCTGTCGCCACCGCCATGAGGTAGCCGACCGGCGCCAAAGGCAGGGCCAGGGAGTTGGTGACCGTGCCTTCGGCGACGAGCTGGCCGGCGCGGCTCCAGAGCTGTACGGCGAGCACCGCCAGCACGCCGGCGCTGACCAGGGTCGCGAAGAAGACGTTGGCGCGCAGGACGTTGGGCGGCAGGAAGGAGTCCAGCAGGTCGACGTCGACGTGCTCGTCGCGCTCGGTGGCCAGCGGCAGGCCGGCGAAGATCAGCGCCGCCAGCATCATCTCGGTGAGCTCGAAGGCGCCGGTCACGGGGCTGTTGAAGAGATAGCGCCCGACCACGTCGAGCGTGGTCAGGGCGGTCATGGCAACCAGCAGGAGCGCCGCGAGCGCGCCGAAGCTGACGTGCAAGGCGCGGCTCAAGACGGTGCCGGGCTCGCTTGGCTGGGATGGATCGGGTGTCATGCTTCCCCCTGCGCGCACCTCCCTGGCAACCGGGGAGAGCTCACCCTTCGACAGGCTCAGGGTGAGGCAAATGAGGGAAGCCTCTGCTTCCCCTCATGCCGAGCCTGTCGAAGTATGAGGGGGAGCGTCGCTCGGTCCGCCGGCTCACTCCGGCACCTTGGCCCCGGTCTGGCTGCGGAAGGACGCCAAAGCCGCGGCGCCGTCGAGGCCGCGTTCCTTCATCTTTGCGGCCCAGGCCGCCTCGAGGTCCTTGGCGCGCTGGCCGACCTCGGCGAGGAAGGCCGGCGACGCCGGATGGATCTTCACCCCCGCCTCCTTGATCTTGGCGATGGCGACCTCGTCGGCCTTGTTCCAGGCGGCGCCGACCAGCTCGGCGAAGGCGGCACCGGAAACGCCCTCGATCGCCGCACGGTCCTCCGGCGAGAGGCTGTCCCACTTGCCCTGGTTCATGACCACGAACCAGGTGGTGTTGTAGAGGCCGCCCGGCACGGTCAGGGTGTACTTGATGTCGTCGGTCAGCTTGAAGGCGGTCAGCGCCTCCATGGTGAAGGTGACGCCGTCGATCACGCCGCGCGACAGCTTCTCGTAGACCTCGCCCGCCGACATGAACTGGGTGGTCGCGCCCAGGCCGGACATCAGCTCGTTGATGTAGCCGCCCGGGACCCGGATCTTCAGCCCGGCCAGGTCGGCCGCGCTCTCGATCTCGCGCACGCCGTTGTGGAGCGCGCCAGGCCCGTGCACGAAGAGGCCCAGAAGCTTGGTCCCCTTGTGCTCGGCATCGGCGCCGAGGTCCCCGGTGTACACCTTCCAGAAGGCGACCGAAGCGCCGACCGCGTCGTCGCCCAGGAAGGAGAACTGGCCGACCCGCGAGGCGGCGAAGCGCTCGTCCCGGGTGAAGCTGTGCAGGCCGTAGGTGATGTCGGCGACGCCCTCGGCCGCCATGTCGAAGTGCGCCGGCGGTTTGCCCAGGGGCTTCGCCAGGACGCGGATCTTGACCCGGCCCTCGGTCGCCTCCGCGACCTGCTTGGCCCAGGGCTTGATCGCGTTGACCACGATCGGATGCTTCGGCGGCAGCCAGGACGACAGCACCAGTCTGGTTTCTGCAGTCACCGGGCCGGAGAACAGCATCGCGGCACAAAAGACCGCCGTGGCCGCGCCCAGGACGCGGGCCGGAATTCGCTTCGTCACGCGCTTGCCTCCCTCGCTTTCGGGCCTCGCTTTCGGGGCGCCGGTCGCCGCACAGAGTGCCGTTGGATCCCTTGCGTGCGATCTTCCGGCCTTGCGGGCCCCCTTTCCGGGAAACTTCATTTCACGTGAGACGATTGTCAAGAAACAAATCGTCACACCGGGGAACTCCCGGCGAAATCAGCGGACTTTCAAGCCTCGCGCTCGGCCGTCAGTTCGTCGAGCCGGCGATCCAGCCGGGCAATCAGGCCGTGCAGCTGCGCGATGTCCTCGGCCGAAAGACCGCCGAGCAGCTCGGCCTCGAAGGCCAGGGCCAGTGGCTCGATCTCCTTGAACAGCCGCCGGCCCTTGCGGGTCAGCGAGAGCTCGACCAGGCGGCGGTCGGCAGGATTGATCCGCTTCGCGAGGAAGCCATGCGTCTCGAGACGCGCCACGGCCCGGCTGGCGGTCGCCTTGTCCAGATGGGTCAGCCGGCTGACCTCGCGCAGGGAGAGGGCGTCGTGCGCCGCCACGTGGGCGATCACCCGCCACTCCGGGATCGAGATCCCGAAGCGGGCCTCGTAGACGCTGCTGAGCAGGCGGCTGGTCCGCCCCGCCAGGGCGCTGAGCCGGTAGGGCAGGAAGAGATCGAGGCGCAGGCCGCCGTTTCCGCCCGGAGCTTTGGTTCTTGACACTTGTTTCATATGAAATGAACATTAGCTAAGAGATCGAAGCGCTGGCAAGCGCCGAAACCAATCTGCAGCGACCGGCCGGGTTCCAGGCCGCGCCGATGTTTATTCCTGTCGGACGCGCCGCGCGCCGCCCCTTGAGCCGGAACAGGAGCCGGACATGCGCAAGTACATCTCCTTCCCCCGCGTCGAGGGCCTCGCCTCCCGCCAGGCCCATGCCGACCTGCCGCCCGACACCTTCGAGCGCGAGCTGGGCAAGGAGGGCTTCTTCGGCCCGGCGACCCACATGTACCACCGCCATCCGCCGACCGGCTGGGTCGACTGGGAGGGGCCGCTGCGGCCGCGCGCCTTCGACCTGACCCGCCTCAACGCCGAGCAGGGCTCGCCCTGGGAGGCCGACGAGATCCTGCACAACGCCAGCGTCAAGATCCGCTTCTGGCGCGCGCCTCTGCGCATGGACCACCTGGCCCGGAACGGCGACGGCGACGAGCTGCTCTTCATCCATCAGGGCCAGGGCGACCTTTACTGCGACTACGGCCACCTTGCGGTCGCGGCCGGCGACTACGTCATGCTGCCGCGTTCGACCATGTGGCGACTGGACTGCAGCGAGCCGGTGACGGCGCTGCTGATCGAGGCGACCAACGCCAGCTACACCCTGCCGGACAAGGGTATGGTCGGCGACCACGCGATCTTCGACCCGGCGATGCTCGACGTCCCGGCCATCGACGAGGCCTTCAAGGCGCAGCAGGACGAGGAGACCTGGCAGGTCCGGGTCAAGCGCGGCGGCGCGGTCTCCACCGTCACCTACCCTTTCAACCCCCTGGACGCGGTCGGCTGGAAGGGCGACCTGGCGCCGGTGCGGATCAACGTCGCGCACATCCGGCCGCTGATGAGCCACCGCTACCACCTGCCGCCCTCGGCCCACACCACCTTCGTCGGCAACCGCTTCGTGGTCTGCACCTTCGCCCCGCGCCCCTTCGAGTCGGCGCCGGAGGCCCTCAAGGTGCCCTTCTTCCACAATAACGACGACTACGACGAGGTGATATTCTACCACGCCGGCGATTTCTTCAGCCGGGACAACATCCACCCCGGCATGGTCACCTTCCATCCCTGCGGCTTCACCCACGGGCCGCACCCCAAGGCCCTGAAGAACGCCTTCGAGCAGAAGAAGCCGGCCACCGACGAGTACGCCATCATGGTCGACACCCGCGACGCCCTGGAGCTTGGCGCCGGCGCCCGCGGCGTCGAGTGGGCGGGCTACGTCGACTCCTGGAAGAGCAACGGCGAGGGCTGAGGCCGAGATGAAGCTTGCATCGCTGAAGGAGGGTGGCCGCGACGGCACCTTGGTCGTGGTGAGCCGGGACCTGACCCGGGCCGCCCACGCGGTCTCGGCGACGACCCTGCAGCAGGCGCTGGAGGACTGGCCGAGCTACGGCCCCAAGCTGGAGGCGGAGTTCGCCCGGGTCGAAGCCGGCGCCGCGCCCGAGGCTGCGCCCTTCGATCCGGAAGCCTGCGCCGCGCCCCTGCCCCGGGCCTACCAGTGGGCCGACGGCTCCGCCTACGTGAACCACGTCGAGCTGGTGCGCAAGGCCCGCGGGGCCGAGATGCCGGAGAGCTTCTGGACCGACCCCCTGATGTATCAGGGCGGCTCGGACACCCTGCTGGGCGCCCGCGAGCCGATCCTGGCCGCCGACGAGGCCTGGGGCATCGACTTCGAGGCCGAGGTCGCGGTGATCACCGACGACGTGCCTGCCGGGACGACGGCGGAGACCGCGGGCGATCACATCCGGCTCTTCATGCTGGTCAACGACGTCTCGCTCAGAAACCTGATCCCGGGCGAGCTGGCGAAGGGCTTCGGCTTCTTCCACGGCAAGCCGCCGACCGCCTTCTCGCCGGTCGCGGTCACCCCGGACGAGCTGGGCGCGGCCTGGGACGGCCGCAAGCTCCACCTGCCGCTGCTCAGCCACCTCAACGGCGAGCTCTTCGGGCGGCCCGACGCGGGGGTGGATATGACATTCGATTTTCCGCAGCTGATCGCCCACGCGGCCAAGACCCGGCCGCTGGGCGCCGGCACCATCGTCGGCTCGGGCACGGTGTCGAACGTGGACCGCTCGGTCGGCTCCTCCTGCCTGGCCGAGGTGCGCATGCTGGAGACCATCGACCGGGGCAAGCCGAGCACGCCCTTCATGAGCTTCGGCGACCGGATCCGGATCGAGATGCTGGACGCCGAGGGCCGGAGCATCTTCGGCGCCATCGACCAGGAGGTGCGGCGCCGCGACGCCGCCGGCTGAAAAACGAAAAACGGGAGAGACAGAGCCATGGCCAAGGTCTTCGCGTCCCAGGCGGACCTGACCGAGAAAACCATCACCTTCGACGAGCTCGGGCCCGGGCTCTACGCCTTCACCGCCGAGGGCGACCCGAACAGCGGCGTGATCGTGGGCGAGGACTCGGTCCTGGTGATCGACACCCAGGCCACCCCGGTGATGGCCCAGAAGGTGATCGACTGCGTGGCCAAGGTGACGGACAAGCCGATCAAGCACGTGGTCCTCAGCCACTATCATGCGGTGCGGGTCCTTGGCGCCTCGGCCTACAAGCCGGAGAACGTCATCGCCAGCCGTGGCACCTACGAGCTGATCGCCGAGCGTGGCCAGCAGGACTACGAGTCCGAGGTCGGGCGCTTCCCTCGGCTCTTCGACTCGGTCGAGTCGGTGCCCGGGCTGACCTGGCCCAATATCGTCTTCGAAGAGAAGCTGACCATGTACCGGGGCGGCAAACCGGTCGAGATCCTGCACCTGGGCCGCGGCCACACCAAGGGCGACACCGTGGTCTGGCTGCCCGAGGAGAAGGTCCTGTTCAGCGGCGACCTGGTCGAGTACGGCGCGACGCCCTACACCGGCGACGCCTACCTCAAGGACTGGCCGGAGACCCTCTCGCGACTGCGCAGCTTGGGGGCCGAGAAGCTTGTGCCGGGCCGCGGCGCGGCGCTGAAGACGCAGGCGGAGTCCGAGGCCGCGATCGACGGCACCCGGGCCTTTCTGACCAAGATGTACGACAGCGTCGAAGCCGGCGTGCAGGCCGGCAAGCCGCTTAAGCGGATCTACGACGAGACCTTCGCCGCGCTGGAGCCGGAGTTCGGCAACTGGGTGATCTTCGAGCACTGCATGCCCTTCGACGTCAGCCGCGCCTACGACGAGGCCAGCGGCATCGCTGACCCCCGGATCTGGACCGCCGAGCGCGACGTCGAGATGTGGAAGGCCCTGGAGCAGGACCAGCCGGTCAAGAGCGCGGAGGCCTGAAGGCGCTGGGCGAAGCTTGAGGCGCTTGTGATCTTATGCCCCCGCTTCCGCCGCCTCCTCTACTGTCATTGCCGGGGCGCGTAAGCGCGGCGCTTCGCGCGACCCGGCAATCCATCGTGCCGCTTGCTCGATGGATGCCCGGATCAAGTCCGGGCATGACAGCGGAGGTGGTGGCCCGTGAAGAATAGCCTTCTCCAGCGGCGCAGGTGACATGCCGAAGACCTATACCAACCCCGTCTATCCCTATCTGCGTTCGGTCGATCAGGATGCCGACGCGCCCGCTCACCATCCGGTGATCGTCGTCGGCGCGGGGCTGGTCGGTCTGACCGTGGCGGTCGACCTGGCGACCCGGGGCATCGCCTCGGTGGTGCTTGACGACAACGATACCGTCAGCTACGGCAGCCGAGCGATCTGCTTCGCCAAGCGTACCCTTGAGATCTACGACCGCCTGGGCATAGGCGACAAGCTGCGGGCCAAGGGCATCACCTGGAACCTGGGTAAGGTCTTCCTGAAGGACCGGCAGCTCTTCGCGTTCGACCTGCTGCCGGAGGGCGGCGAGGAGAACCCGGCCTTCGTGAACCTGCAGCAGTACTACGTCGAGGAATGGCTGGTCGAACGCGCCGAGGAGACGGGCCTGGTCGACCTGCGCTGGAAGAACAAGGTGACGGGCGTGAGCCCGGACAGGGACCGGGTCGGCCTGCAGGTCGAGACGCCGGAGGGCCCCTACGCACTCACCTGCGACTACCTCCTGGCCTGCGACGGCGCCCGCAGCTTCGTCCGCGAGGCCCTGGACCTGGAGTTCAAGGGCCAGGTCTTCCAGGACCGCTTCCTGATCACCGACGTGCTGATGAAGGCGGACTTCCCGACCGAGCGCTGGTTCTGGTTCGATCCGCCCTTCAACCCCGAGCAGTCGGCCCTACTGCACCGCCAGGCCGACGACGTCTGGCGTATCGACCTTCAGCTCGGCTGGGACGCCGACCCGGAAGCCGAGAGCCAGCCCGAGCGCGTGGTGCCGCGGCTGAAGGCCATGCTGGGCGAGGACAAGGACTTCGAGCTGGAGTGGATCTCGGTCTACACCTTCCAGTGCCGCCGCCTGGAGCGCTTCCGCCACGGCCGGGTGTTCTTCCTCGGCGATTCGGCGCACCAGGTCTCGCCCTTCGGCGCCCGCGGCGGCAACGGCGGCGTTCAGGACGCCGATAACCTGGTCTGGAAGCTGGAGGCCGTGCTGCGCGGCGCGGCGCCGGCGGCGTTGCTGGAGAGCTACGATGCCGAGCGCGTCCCGGCGGCCGACGAGAACATCCTGAACTCGACCCGAGCGACCGACTTCATCACGCCCAAGAGCGCGGTCAGCCGCGCCTTCCGCGACGCCGTGCTCGAGCTCGCCGAGACCTGCCCCTTCGCCCGCGGGCTGGTCAACAGCGGCCGCCTCTCCCTGCCCTACGACGCCGTCGACTCACCGCTCGCCGCGCCCGATGGCAAGGCCTTCGGTGGCCGGGTCCGGCCCGGCGGCCCCGCCGCGGACGCCCCGGTCGAGACCGCCGAGGGCCCGGGCTGGTTGCTGCGCCACATCGGCCCCGGGTTCACCCTGCTGTGCTTCGCCGAGGACGGCGAGCCTGCGGGCCTCGAAGCGCTCCAAGAAGAAGGGATCCGGGTGCTGCGCCTGGCCCCAGAAACGGGCGGCGACGGCAGGCTGCCGCGCCTTGTCGACCGCGAGGGCCTGGCGGCCCGGCGCTACGATGCCCGGCCCGGGACCTGGTACCTCTTCCGCCCGGACCAGCACCTGGTCGCCCGGGGCCGCCGTCTCGATCCGGCCGCCGTCTTGGCCGCCCGGGACCGCGCCTTGGGGCGACGGGCGCCCGCGGCGGACGGCGACGCGATGGGGGTCGCCTGATGGCCAAGCTCTCGACCGAGGCCCGCCTGGCGCAGCCGGACGAGCTCTACGCCCGGCTGATCGAGGCCTACCGCGACCTGGACGAGGCGGAGAGCCACAAGTTCAGTGCAAAGCTGATCCTCTTGCTTGCCAACCACATCGGCGATCCGGAGGTCCTGGAGGACGCCCTGGCGATCGCCCGGGGCGAGGCGGGCGGGACCTGATAACGCCGCCCGGCCCGGGAACTCTGGGTTTCCGCCCGGCCGAAGTCTGCTAACCTGCCGGCAAGGAATCAGGGGTAAGAGGGGTCCATGATCGTCGTATTCGGCTCACTGAACGCCGACTTCTTCATGCAGGTCGACAAGCTGCCCCAGCCCGGCGAGACGGTGCTGGGCGGGCGCTACTTCCTGGTGCCCGGCGGCAAGGGTGCCAACCAGGCCCTGGCCGCCGCCCGGGCAGGCAACGACAGCCAGGTCTGCATGGTCGGCAAGGTCGGCAAGGACGAATGGGGCGACTTCGCCACCTCCCTGCTGCGCGAGGACGAGGTCGACGTCGCCAACGTCGGCCGCGGCGAGACCGGCACCGCCTGCGCCTCGATCATGGTCGACGACCAGGGCGAGAACGCCATCGCGGTCGCCAGCGGCGCCAACCTGGAGGCCCGGGCCGATCAGGTTCCCGACGAGCTGCTCGGGCCGGAGACCTGGCTGGTCATGCAGATGGAGGTCACCGCCAAGGAGAACTGGGCGCTGATCGATCGCGCCAAGGCGGCCGGGACCAAGATCCTGCTGAGCGTCGCCCCGGCGGCGCCGGTGCCGGCGGAAACCCTGGCCAAGGTCGACATCCTGGTGGTCAACGAGATCGAGGCCCGCATGGTCGGCGAGGCCGAGAAGATCTTCGTCGAGGACACCGCCGAGATCGGCGAGACCCTGGCCGCCCGCTATGGTCTGACCTGCATCGTGACCCTGGGCGGCGAAGGGGCCGCCGCCTACAGCCCCGAAGGGGTCCTGGCGGTGGCGACCCTGCCGATCACGCCGGTCGACACCACGGGCGCCGGCGACGCCTTCGTAGGCGGCCTTGCGACCGCCCTGGACGAGGGCAAGACCCTGCAGGAGGCCCTGCGCTTCGCCGCCGTCACGGCCGGCCTCTGCTGTGTCCGGGAGGGCACGCAGTCCAGCTTCGCCCGGCGTGCGGAAATTGACGCCGAGCTGAAGAAGGTCCTGCCGGCGCAGATCGTCGGCGGCTCCGGCATGGTGAGCTGAGCACGCCGCACCGCTCGGAGGCAGAGGGTCTTCAGGGCACGATCAGGCAGGGGCAAGGCGCCTGGACGGTAACCTTCTGGGCCAGGCCACCGATGCCCTGAGCCGGCGCCCCGCGGCGGCCGAGGACCATCAGATCGGCCTTGAGCCGCCTTGCCGCCTCGACGATCCGCTTCACCCGGTCGCCTTCCGCGCTGAGGGTCGAGATCAGACCGGAGTCCAGCCCGCTCTCCTCGGCATGGCAGGAGGCAGCGCCGAGGATCTCCCCGCTCAGGCGCTCCATGACCTGCTTCGGCTTGGCGCCGGGATCGGCGACCGCCTTGATCACCTGCTCGGCGATCGCCGGGACCTGCACGACATGGGTCAGGATCAGCTCCGCCTCGTGGATCACCGCCAGCCTTGCCGCCGTCTCGACTGCCTTCAAGGCCGGCTTCGAGCCGTCGACCCCGACCAGAATCCTCCGAAACATCGCTTTCCCCGAAGCTGAGACCGACGGCATGGTCGCCGACCCGCGGAGTCCGGGTCAAGCTTCGGTGATGGAGGCCTCAGTCCAGCAGCAGCTTGTCGCTGTCGAGCTCCTCGCCGCGGACCCTGGAGAAGAGCGCCATCAGGTCCGGGACGCCGAGCTGCAGGCGCTCCGGCCCCTTGACGTCGAAGACGATGCGGCCTTCGTGCAGCATCACGGTGCGCGACCCGAAGGCCAAGGCCTGGCGCATCGAATGGGTGACCATCAGGGTGGTCAGGCGCTCCGCCTCGACCAGGTCGCGGGTCAGCTTGAGCACGAAGTCCTGCATGCGCGGATCGAGCGCCGCGGTGTGCTCGTCCAGGAGCAGGATCTTGGTCGGCCGGAGGGTCGCCATGATCAGGCTCACCGCCTGGCGCTGGCCGCCCGAGAGCAGGCCCATCAGGTCGCCCAGGCGGTCCTCCAGCCCCAGGCCCAGGCGGGCGATCTTGTCGCGGAACTCGGCCCGGCGGGCCGCGTCGAGGGCCAGGCCGAAGCCGCGCCGCGCGCCCCGGGTGGCGGCCAGGGCCAGGTTCTCCTCGATGGTCAGGCCCTCGCAGGTCCCGGCCATCGGGTCCTGAAAGACCCGGGCCGCCAGGGCGCTGCGCCGCTCCGCCGGCCAGCGGGTGACCTCGCTGCCGTCGATCAGGATCCGGCCCCGGCTCGGCGCCACGTCGCCGGTCAGGCAGTTCAGCAGAGTCGACTTGCCGGCGCCGTTGGAGCCGATCACGGTCACGAACTCGCCGGCTGCGATGTCGAGGCCAATGCCCTGCAGGGCCCGGGTCTCCATCGCCGTGCCCGGGCTGAAGGTGACCTCGAGGTCCTCGACGCGGATCATCGCGCGCTCGCCCTGGCGAAGAGCGCCTTGATCGGGTTGCGCGCGCCCGGAAGGATCAGGGCCACGGCGACCAGGATCGCGGTCACCAGGTTGAGGTCGGAGGACTGCAGGCCCAGGACGTCGGCGTTCAGGGCCAGGGCGATGGCGATGCGGTAGAGCACCGAGCCCATGACGCAGGCGACCACGGCGATGACGATGATCCGGCTGCGCAGCACCACCTCGCCGACGATGACCGCGGCCAGGCCGACGACGATGGTGCCGGTGCCCATGGTGATGTCGGCGAATCCGTTCATCTGGGCGAAGAGCGCCCCGCCCAGAGCGACCATGGCGTTGGACAGCGCCATGCCGAAGTAGGTGCTGCGCCCGGTCGCCACGCCCTGGGCCCGGGCCATGCGCGCATTGGCCCCGGTGGCGCGCAGGCCGAGGCCATAGTCCGAGGCCAGGAAGCGCGCCAGCAGCCCGCCGGCCGCGAGCACCACCGCCAGGGCGAAAAGCGGCTTCAGGTAGAAGCCCGGCAGGCCGAGGCCCTCGAAAGGGGTCAGCACGGTCGGCTCGGTGATCAGGGCGAGGTTCGGCCGGCCCATGATCCTGAGGTTGATCGAGTAGAGCGCGATCATGGTCAGGATCGAGGCCAGCAGGTGCAGGATCCTGAAGCGCAGGTTGAGGAAGGCCGTCACCACCCCCGCCGCCGCCCCGGCCAGCATCGCCACCCCGGTCGCCAGGTAGGGATTCGTGCCGACGACGATGAGGGCCGCAGTCACCGCCGCGCCCAGCGGGAAGCTGCCGTCCACGGTCAGGTCCGGGAAGTTGAGCACCCGGAAGGACAGGAAGACCCCCAGGGCGACGAGACCGTAGACCAGGCCGATCTCGAGCGCCCCGAGGAAGGCGATCTCGTTCATGCCGCAGACGCCCGGCCGGCCCCGGCGGCTACTTCACGACGGTCTTGGCGCGCGCCACCACGGCCTCGGGCAGGGCCACGCCCATCTTTTCGGCCATGATCGGGTTGACGTGCAGCTCGGTGATCTCGACGCCCTCGACCGGAAGGTCGCCTGGCTTTTCGCCCTTGAGGATCCGGACCACCATCTTCCCGGTCTGCCGGCCGATGTCGTAGTAGTTGAAGCCCAGCGCGGCGACGGCGCCGCGCGGCACCGAGTCGGTGTCGCCGGCGTAGACCGGAATCCGGTTCTCGACCCCGACCTTCACCACCGCTTCGAAGGCGGAGACGATGGTGTTGTCGGTCGGCACGTAGATCGCGTCGACCTTGCCGACCAGGCTCTGGGCCGCGGCCAGGACCTCGGCGGACTTGGGCGCCGGCGCCTCCACCACCTTGAGGCCGTGGTCGGGGGCGTGCTTGCGGATCAGCTCCAGCAGGATGACCGAATTCGCCTCGCCGGGGTTGAAGGGCACGCCGATGGTCTCGGCCCGGGGCGTTATCTCCTTGATCAGCGCCATGTGCTTGCCGATCGGCGAGAGGTCCGACATGCCGGTGACGTTGCCGCCCGGCTTGTCGAGGGAGCCGACCAGCTTGGCGCCGACCGGGTCGGTGACCGCGGTGAAGACCACCGGGATGTCCTTGGTCGCGGCGACCACGGCCTGGGCCGAGGGAGTCGAGATCGGCACGATGACGCTCGGCTTCTCGCCGACCAACTTGCGGGCGATCTGCGCCGCGGTGCCCGGATTGCCCTGGGCGCTTTCGTAGGTGAAGGTCAGGTTCTTGCCGACCTCGTAGCCGGCTTCCTTGAGCTCGTCGCGGACCCCGTCGCGGGTCGCGTCCAGCGCCGGGTGCTCGACGATGGCGGTGGTGGCGACGTGGATCTCCTGGGCCAGGGCGCCTCCCGCGACCATGGCCGAAAGCAGGAACGCAGCGGCCCCTGCCGCAATCTTTCCCCTCATGTCCTTCCCTCTCCAATCTGCCTGGCGGAACCGGTCGCCGTCCCGGCCTCGGCCGGTCGTGCGGCGCCGGGCGCCGCCTCCTATGCTTGGCCGCAGATTAGCCCCCGGTCACCACTCTTGCCATGCCCAAGAGTGGCGATCCGGAGGAGATCCTCCCGCGGGCGCGGGCTGCTTCAGCGCTTGTCGGTGACCAGGCAGTCGTATTCGTAGATGCTGAGGCTGGGATCCTCCTGGTCCGGCCGGCGCCGGATGGTCTGGGCCTTCTTGCCCATCTTCGCGCAGTGGAAGCGCGCCGCCGCCTGGGCATCCACCCAGGCCTTCGTCCTCACGGCGACGCTGTCTCGGCCGGCGGCAACGACTTCCGGTTCGACGTATTCGGCGTTTCCGCAGGCGGACAGGGTGAAAAAACCAAGGACAAGGGCGAAAGCGTAGCCAAGGCGCAATTGCACGATGGATTCCCGGCGTCGTTCAAGACAGGACCTGACACCGAGAGAAACACCCGGGCCCGCCTTTGCTTCCACCAGAAGCCGGCCGGCCCGGGCGTTCGAGCTATGCCAGGCACTCCATTAGGAACGCCGGACCGCCGCTGTCAATCGTCGTCATCGTCGTCGTCGCCCGAGGCGGCGGTCTCGAGCGATCTCACCCCGCCGATCCGGCGCCTATCGGCCGCGCCGAACTGGATCTTGTCGCCGTCGATCACGACGGCCTGCACCGACCCGATCACCCGCAGGCGGCTGTCCGCCAGGTTGTGGCCGAGGGCCTTGAGCTCTTCTATGACCTCCAGGTCGAAGCCCGCCTCGAAGGTCGGCGAGCCGCCGGCGCTGGTCTGGGAGATCCGGGGCGCGTCGACGGCCTCCTGAACGGTCCTCTCGTGGTCGATCAGGTTCATGGTGGTGTTGACCACCGAGTTGATGATGGTCGAGCCGCCGGGCGAGCCGTAGGCGGCGACCGGCCGGCTGCCCTTGAAGACGAGGGTCGGCGACATGCTGCTGCGCGGCCGCTTGCCGGGGGCAGCGTCGTTGGCGCCCGGGTTGAAGTTGTCGGAGTCGGGGTCGAAGGCCGGCACACGGTTGAAGTCGGTCAGCTCGTTGTTGAGCAGGAAGCCCCAGCCCGGGACCATCAGCCCGGTGCCCCAACCGGATTCGATGGTGTTGGTGTAGGTTACGATGTTGCCGTCGCGGTCGACGATCGTGAAGTGCGTGGTGTTCAAGCCCTCCTCCGGGTTCTCTCGGGTCGCGGCGAACTGCACCTTGGGCGGCAGGCCGGCGCTGTCGAAGGGCCGCGGATCTCCGGCCTCGACGTCGTCCTGGCGGCCGTCCGGATCGATCAGAACGGTGCGGGTTGCGATGTAGCCGTCGCTGATCAGGCCGCGCGAGGGCACCTCGACGAAGTCGTCGTCGCCCATCCAGACGGCGCGGTCGGCGAAGGCCAGGCGCATGGCCTCCATCATGACGTTCAGGGTCCGCGTCGAGCCGAAGCCGAAGCCTTCGGACTCGTCGCCGATCGGGAAGCGCTCCAGGGCCTTGAGGATGTAGATCACCGTCAGGCCACCCGACGACGGCGGCGGCATGGAGACGATCCGGAAGCCCCGATAATCGCCCTCGACGGGCTCGCGGACCGCGACCTCGTAGCCGGCGAGATCGGCCGGGGTCATGCGGCCCTGCAGCCGCGCCTGATCCTCAGGCGAGATGTTCTGCAGGTTCCCCGCATCGTCGATGAAGGTCTGACGCGTGTTGAGTTGGGTCGCGACGATGGCCGCGGCGATCGGGCCGCTGTAGAAGGCGTTCGGGCCATCCTCCGCCAAGGTCCTCAGCGTCTTGGCCAGATCGGGCTGGACCAGGAGATCGTTTTGCACCAGGCCGATGCCGCCCGGGGCGAAGACGGCCCGCGCCTCGTCGTAGGCCGCCTCGCCGGGTTCGTTCGCGAGCCGGCCGCCGGGCGCGATGGCGCCGGCGATGCTGTCCTCGAGACGCGACGACACCCGGAAGCCCTCTTCGGCCAGCTTGATGGCCGGCTGCAGGATTTCCTTGAAGGACTTCTCGCCCCACATCTCCTGGGCGAGCTCGATGCCGCGCACCATGCCCGGCACGCCGACACCGATGCCGCTGGTCGAGCGGATCGAGAAGCCGAAGGCATTCCCGTTGCTGTCCAGGAACATGTCCGGAGAGCCCGCCGCCGGCGTCGTCTCCCGGGAATCGATGACGAAGGTCTCCTTCTCGTCGGCGAGGTGGATCATCATGAACCCGCCGCCGCCGATACCGGAGGATTGCGGCTCGAGGACATTGAGCGCGAAGGCGACAGCGGAGGCCGCGTCGATCGCGTTGCCGCCCTGGCGCAGGATCTCCGCACCGACCTCGGCCGCCGCGGGCTCGCTGGTCGTGACGACGCCGCCGCGAACCCCTGGAATGCCTAAGGATTCGCGCCCTTCGGAGTCGGCGAAGGCAAAGCCTGGCAGGACAGTCAGCGCGACGCCCAGGGCAAGGAGAGTCCGGCGCTCGCGCCGAAAAGCCGTTTTCACCCAATCCGGAACAAAGTTCATCGTCTGCCCCCTGCTGGTTGCGGAGTCCGGGCGGGTACGACCCGACCCCTCGGTAGAAAATGCCGGCTTCAACTCTGGATCAGGTTGCAGCGCGACGCAACGCCGCGATCGGAGGAACACGCGAGACATGACGGCTTCGATCGATCGATCGGCAAATCGCGAGGGCGAATTCGCGTTCCCTGAGGCCACGAAAGCTCCTAACGTGAAGCGCGAAAGGGTATGCCATGGAAGGAGCCAGAGGTCGGAGGACCCGCGGCGCGGGCGCTCGGCGGCGCGCCGCGGCGGCGCCGGCCGCTTTCCCCTGGCGGCAACTTCGCAATCCCTATCCACCGGTCGAGATCCTGACCGAGGATCAGGTCGAGGCGATCCACGAGGCCTCGCTGAAGGTCCTGGAAGACCTCGGCCTGCGGATCCTCTTCGACGAGGCCCGCGCGCTCCTGCGCGCAGCCGGCGCCGAGGTCGATGAGGGCAGCCGCCGAGTCCGCTTCGACCGCGGGCTGGTCCTGGAGGTGATCGCCAAGGCGCCCTCCACGGTCAGGCTGCACGCCCGCAATCCTTCACACGACGTCGAGGTTGGGGGCGACAAGCTCGCATTTCTCACCGTCGGCGGCCCGCCCAACGCCAGCGACCTGGAGCAGGGCCGGCGCGCCGGCAGCCTGGCGGATTTCTGCGACTTCATCCGCCTGGCCCAGCACTTCGATGTGATTCACATCGTCAACCAGCCGGTCGAGGCGGTCGACGTCGAGCCGCGGTTCCGCCATCTCGAGACCTCCTTGGCCATGCTGACTCTCTCCGACAAGGTGCCCTTCGTCTTCGCGCGGGGCCGGCAGCCGGTGGCCGATGCCCTCGAGATGGTGCGCATCGCCCGGGGTGTTTCCGTCGAGCGGTTCCAGCGCGAGCCGAGCGTCTACACGGTGATCAACACCAACACGCCGCTGCAGATCGACGTCCCCATGGCGCGCGGCATCATCGACATGGCGCGGGCCGGGCAGCTGATGATCCTGACCCCCTTCACCCTGGCCGGTGCCATGGCGCCGATCACCCTGGCCGGGGCCCTGGTGCTGCAGAACGCCGAGGCCCTGGCCGGCCTCACCCTGTCCCAGGTCGCGCAGCCGGGCGCACCGGTCGCCTACGGCGGCTTTACCTCCAACGTCGACATGAAGTCGGGCGCGCCGGCCTTCGGCACCCCGGAATACGCCAAGGCGGCCATGGCGGGCGGCCAGCTGGCGCGCCGCTACGGCCTGCCCTACCGCTCCTCGAACGTGACCGCATCCAACGCGCCCGACGCCCAGGCCGCCTACGAATCCGAGATGGCGCTCTGGGGCGCCTTGCTGGGCGGCACGCATCTCCTGATGCACGGCGCCGGCTGGCTGGAAGGCGGTTTGACCGCCTCCTTCGAGAAGTTCGTGCTCGACGTCGAAATGCTGCAGATGATGGCGGCCTTCTTCGAGGAGATCGAGGTGACCCCGGAGACCCTTGCGCTGGACGCAGTGCGCGAGGTCGGGCCGGGCGGGCACTTCTTCGGCGCGGCACACACCATGACCCGCTACGAGACGGCCTTCTACGCGCCGCTGGTCTCGGACTGGCGCAACTTCGAGACCTGGCAGGAGACCGGCAGCCTGGATGCCACCCTGCGTGCCAACCGGATCTACAAGCAGGTCCTGGCCGATTTCGAGCCGCCGCCGCTCGACCCTGCGATTCGCGAGGAGCTAAAGGCCTTCGTCACCCGCCGCAAGGCCGAAGGTGGCGCCGAGCTCGACGGGGCCTGAAGGGGCGCCGCCGGCTTTACCAGCCGAAGGTGCCCGGCCCGCCCTTGAAGGGGCCGGCGATGCGCGCAGTGATCCAGCCGCCGTAGAAGTCGCCTTCCTGCGCCTTCACCCGCTCCTCCCCGACCCAGCAGGACTCGACCCGGGAGGCGTAGAAGGCGAAGTGGTCGCGGATCGCGGCGAAGGCGGCGCTCGGCTCGGGATAGCTCCAGGCCACGCGCTCGGCGCGCTGGCCGCTGGGCAGCTCGAGGCTCCAGTAGCCGGCCCGGCCCTTGTACTCGCAATGGGAACGGCCGGGAGCGGGCACCAGGAACTCCTGGACGACCGAGTCCGGCGGAAAGTAGTAGACCGGCGGATGGCTGGTCTCCAGCACCCGGAAGCCCGCCTCGGTCTCCGCCACCACATGCCCGGCGAAGACCACACGCAGCCGTTCGGCGACGGGCTCGAGCCGGGGCGGACGGGGATAGTCCCAGACTGATTCGATCGGTGGCGCGGCGTCGCCCTGGACGGGTCCGGTCATGCCGGGCTTAGCCGCTGGCCGCCGGGGCGGCGGGCAGGTGGGCCTCGATCGCCTCGATCACGGCTTCGGCGTCCGGCCGGGTTTGGGTCGGGAACCAGGTGACCAGGCGACCGTCCGGCGCCACCAGGTACTTGTGGAAGTTCCAACGCGGCGTCGCTTTGGGGCCCAGCGTCGTCTCGGCCCAGCGATAGAAGGGATGCGCCTGCGCACCCCGCACGCGGACCTTCTCCGTCATCGGGAAGTCGACGCTGAAGTTGACCTCACAGAACTCCTTGATCTCAGCCTCGCTGCCCGGCTCTTGGCCGCCGAAATCGTTGGACGGCACGCCCAGCACCACCAATCCGCGGTCCCGGAAGCGCTCCCAGAGCGCCTGGAGGTCGCCGTACTGCCGGGTGAAGCCGCAGCGCGAGGCCGTGTTTACCACCAGCACCGCCTTGCCGGCGAAGCGCTCCAGCGGCAGGGCCTCGCCCTCGATCGAGGTGAAGCCGAAGGCGTGCGCCCCTGGCGGCTCCTCGCTGAGCGCCTGCAGGGGCAGGAGGGCGAGGACGGCAAGGACGAGCGGTGCGAATCGCATGGTGAAGCTCCGCGTTCGGGAGGCTAGGGCATCGATCGAAATATTTACCTGTGGCAAGTTTTACGCAAAGGCCGGCGGGTCGGATGTCACCGATATCACATGCCGAGGGCGAAAAAGGGACCGCGGCTAGTCGGGTTGCCGCGCCCGGATGCCGCCGGCGCCCGGGCCTTTGCAGGCCGGGGATCGGTGCCTTGGCGCCCCTATCTCTGCGGTGTTACGCCGAGCCGGCGCCCGGCCTCGAGGAAGCTCCCGACGTTGCACCTTGCCTGGAGAGGAGAGCGCTCGATGAGTTTCCGGCGTTCGGGGTCGCGTTCCGGTCCGGCGGATCCTCCGCCGCCGGATCAACGGCCATCCGGACCTGCCGCCCGGCAGCCTGGCCAAGGCCGCCGGGAACGCCCGACAAAGCCTCGCGGCCGAAGGCGCGCTAGGCGGATCCCATCCTCGACCGAGCCTCGGAAATCCGCGGCACCCTCCCGACGCAAATCGATCGCGCCCCACCGGCCTAGGGCTCTGATATGTATGGGAAAATTGGTGGGCGCACAAGGACTCGAACCTTGGACCCGCTGATTAAGAGTCAGCTGCTCTACCAACTGAGCTATGCGCCCCACACTGAGGCCGGGTTGATAGCAAGTCCGGGCCGCTTTGGGAAGCCCGAATGCCCGAAAAATCCCCGGGACCGCCTAGGCCTCGTCGAGCGGTATACCGCTCCACAGGGGGCGGCTCATCTCCTGGGTGAAGGCGCTGAACATGATGTTGTAGGCGATCGAGACCCGCTCTTCCTCGCTGCGGTTCACCGGCACCCCGTGGCGCAGGTAGGCCGGAAAGAGGATGAAGCGCCCGGCCTTGATCTCGAAGGTCACCTCGTTGCCGTTGTAGGCGTTGTATTCCGTGACCTTGGGCAGGATCGCGGCGGCCGCCTCGCGCGGGTCGCCAAAGACGATCACGCCCGAGCCCTTGGGCACGCTGACGTAGTAGACCCCGCTAAGGTAGTTGTTGGGGTGGGTGTGGCTGGTGTTGAGGCTGCCCTTGGGGTTGATGTTGGCCCAGCAGGCGGTGATCTCGAAGGCCGAGTAGTCGACCTTCATGAAGTCCAGCGCGCCCCGGGCCGCCTTGTTGATGCCCTCGGTCAGCTCGGCGAAGGCCGGCAGGGTGTGCAGGTTCTGGTCGGTCTGCCAGGTTGCGCCGATGGGGATCTCCGGCCGCGGCGACAGCAGGCGGTCGAGCTGGACCAGGATCTGCCGGTTGAGGCGCTCGGCGACCTCGTCCTCCAGATCGAGGGACCAGATCGGGGTCGGGAAAAGGTCGTGGGCCTTGACCTGCTTGAACACGGCCGAAGACTCCTTCGCGTGCTGGCCGCCGCGGGCGGCCGTGGATCGTTCGGGAGTTTTTAGGGCATCGCGCGGGACTTTTCCATGGGCCCAAGCCCTCCGCAAGCGGGGGCCGGCTAGTCCTCGCCCTGGAGGCCGCGGCGGGAGATCCTGATATCCCGGTGGACGTAGACCGACATCAGGATGCCGAGGCTGCACATCACCGCCAGCAAGGCCGTGCCGCCGTAGGAGATCAGCGGCAGGGGCACGCCGACCACCGGGATCAGGCCGGTGACCATGGCGACGTTGATGAAGACGTAGAGGAAGACGTGGCAGGTGATGCCCAGGGCCAGCAGGCGGCCGAAGTGGTTGCGGGCCCTGAGCGAGATCGCCAGGCCGTAGGCCAGGACGACCAGGAAGAGGCCGAGGACCGTCAGGGCGCCGATCAGGCCGAACTCCTCGGCCAGCATGGTGAAGATGAAGTCGGTATGCTTTTCCGGCAGGAAGTTCAGGTAGCTCTGGGAGCCCTGCAGGAAGCCGCGGCCGCCCATGCCGCCGGAGCCGAGCGCGATCTTGGACTGCAGGATGTGGTAGCCGGCGCCCAGAGGGTCGCGCTCTGGGTCTAGGAAGGTCTTGATCCGGGCGCGCTGGTAGTCGTGCAGGAACTGCCAGGCGATCGGGATCGCCGAGAGGCCGGCGACGAGTATCAGGGCGAACTTCCAGATCCGTACGCCGGCGGTGAAGAACAGCGCGCCGCCGATCAGGATCAGCACCCCGGCGGTGCCGAGGTCGGGCTGCTTGAGCACCAGGCCGGCCGCGGCGAAGATCAGCAGCAGGGGCAGCAGGAGGAAGTGCGGACGCGCGACGTCCTCCTGGTTGAGGCCGTGAAAATACCGCGCCAGGGCCAGGATCAGGGCCACCTTCATGATCTCGGAAGGCTGGATCTGGACAAAGCCCAGGTCGAGCCAGCGCTGGGCGCCCATGCCGATCGAGCCGCCGAGCTCGACCGCGAAAAGCATGGCCAGGGTCGCGAAATAGATCAGATAGGCGTAGCGGAACCAGACCCGGATATCCACGAGAGCCAGCGCCAGCATCAGCAGCAGCCCGGCAAAAAGCCGGATCAGCTGGCGCGAGGCCCAGGGATCCATACTGCCCTGGGCGGCCGAATAGAGCATGACCACGCCGACCGCACCGATGCCGGCGACAGTCAGCACCAGGCCCCAGTTCACCTGCAGGATCTTCTGACCCAGGCTCTGGTCGACGTTGCGCCGGAAGGACGAGTACCCCATGGACATGGCGTCAGCCGCTCGTCTCTTTCGGCTTGGGCGCCGGCAGCGGGGCGTCGGCGACGTCCGGGGTGACCAGCCCGGCCGGATTGCGTTTCTGGGCCTCCAGCAGGATGTCCTTCGCGATCGGCGCCGCCGCCTTGGAGCCGCCGCCGCCGTGCTCGACCACGATGGCGCAGGCGTAGCGCGGCTTGTGCACCGGGGCGAAGCTGACGAAAAGGGCGTGGTCGCGGAAGCGCCAGGGCTTCTCCTCGTTCTTCTTGATGCCGGCCCGGCGTTCCTTGAGGGTGATCCGGCGAACCTGGGAGGTTCCGGTCTTGCCGGCCATCTCCATGCCCTCGATATCGATCCGCTTGCCGTAGGCGGTGCCGCGCCACTCGTTGACCACGGCATCCATGGCCTCGAGCACCTGCTCCAGGTGGTGTTGCGGGATGCCGATCGAAGGATAGCCGTAGGGCGACACCGGTGCCTCGTCCTCGCCCTCGGGCTGCATCACGGGGTCGGGGACGGCAGCGCGCATCACGTGCGGGGTGACCGCGAAGCCGCCGTTGGCCAGGCGCGCGGTCATGGTCGCCAGCTGAAGGGGCGTGGTCAGGACGAAGCCCTGGCCGATCGCCGTGATCACGGTCTCGCCGCCCTGCCAGCGCTCGCCGATGGCGCCCAGCTTCCAGGCGCGCGTCGGCATCAGCCCACTGCGCTCGTTGGGCAGGTCGATGCCGTTCTGGCTGCCGATGCCGAAACGGGTCGCCATGTCGGCGATGCGGTCGATGCCCAGCTGCTTGGCGATGTTGTAGAAGTAGATGTCGCAGGACTGCTTGATGGCGTCGCGCAGGTCCATCGCGCCGTGGCCGGGCTTCTTCTTCCAGCAGTGGAACAGAGCCCGGCCGAGCCGCCACTCGTTGCGGCAGACGAAGCGCTCCTCAGGGCTGATCCCGGCCTCGAGGGCCGCCAGAGCGACCAGGACCTTGAAGGTCGAGCCTGGCGCATAGAGCCCGGTGATCGCCTTGTTCGACAACGGCGACAGCGGGTCGGTGGTCAGTTCGCGCCAGCGCTTCGAGGAGATGCCGACGTGGAACTCGTTGGGATCGAAGCCCGGCCAGGAGGCCAGGGCGTAGATCTCGCCGGAATGGACGTCCATGACCACGGCCGAGGCGCTGCGTTCGGTGCTCAACCGCTCGTAGACGAACTGCTGCAGCTCGGCGTCGATGGTCAGCATCATATCCTTGCCGGCGGTCGCCTCTTCGCGCTCGACCTCCTGCATAATGCGGCCGAAGGCGTTGACCTCGACGTGGCTGCGGCCCGCGGCGCCGCGCAGGTCGAGGTCGTAGGTCTTCTCGATCCCGCTCTTGCCGATCCGGAAGCCCGGCTGCTGGAGCAGCGGGTCGTCGTTCAGCTCGTTCTCGGAGACCGGCGCGACGTAGCCCAGGACCTGGGACATCGCCGGGCCATGGGGATAGTGCCGGACCTGACCGATCTCAATCCCGGCACCCGGCAGGTCCGGCGCGTTGAGCTCGATCCGGCTGACCTCTTCCCAGCTCAGGTTGTCGCGGACCGTGACCGGCACGAAGGCGCGGTTGCGCCGCAGCTCCTTGCGGATCCGCTTGTGGTCGTCCTCGGAGATATCGACGATCTGGCCCAGCGACGCCAGGGTCCGGGCGACGTCCCCCGCCCGTTCGGCGACCAGCACGACGCGGTAGTTGCGCTCGTTGATCGCGACCTCGGTGCCCAGGCGGTCGAAGAGCCGCCCGCGCGGCGGCGGCAGGAGGCGGAGGTTGATCCGGTTGTCCTCGGCCAGGGTCGCGTAGCGGTCCGCTTCGAGCACCTGGAGATAGTAGAGACGCCCGGCCAGCGCCGCGAAGAGCAGCGACTGGCTGCCGGCCACGATCGCGGCGCGGCGGGTGAAGAGCTTGTAGCGCCCCTGGTCGGCGTTTCTCAGGTCCAAGGTTCCGGCCTCACTTGAGCACCAGGCGCTGGGTCTGGGCAAAGATCCAGGCCAGCAGCGGATAGGCGGCGATGGTCGTCAGGTACTGGAACAGCGCCGGGCCGATGTGGACCGAGCGCCCCAGGATCAGGGCGTGCAGACCCCAGGACAGCAGCACCACGCCGGCCCCGACCACGACGAAGCCCGCCCAGACGACCCCGAAGGAGCGGCTCATGAAGAAGCGCTGCTGCGCCACGACGGTCCAGAAGACCGCGAGATAGATCATCGAGCTTACGCCCAAGGCATCCCCACCGAGCAGATCCTGAAGCAGGCCGATCAGGAAGACCACCCAGAAGGGCATGAGATCCGGGCGGTGAACCGCCCAATAGTATATGGCGATCAGGACGATGTCGGGAAAGACCGGCCCGGCGTTCGGGATCTGCAAGGGCACGTGGCTGACCACCACCAGGATGATGATCAGCAGGGTCGGCGTGATCAGGCGGACCGCGGTGTCGACCTGCTGCCAGTCGTTGCCCCTCACGGGCCGGCCTCCGGCCCCCGCTCCGGGCGGCCGCCCAGGATGCCGGGCAGCTTGTAGTCGATCAGGCGAAGGTACTCGATCCGGTTCCAGTCGAAGTGCGGGCGCACCAGGATGGTCTCGCCATCGACCACGGTCACGATCCCGACCGGAATCCCTTTGGGAAAGACCCCGCCGTGGCCCGAGGTGACGATCCGATCCCCGACCTGAACGGCGGTCTCCGGCGGCAGATAGATCAGCGCCGGCGAACTGGAGTTGTTGCCCGCGAGCACCGCCCGCTCTCGGGTCCGGTCGATACGGACCGGAATCCGGCTGTTGATGTCGGTGACCAGGAGGACCCGCGAGGCGCGCTCGCCCACCGCGGTCACCCGGCCGACCAGGCCCTGACCGGTGACTGCCGCCTGGCCCTTGACCACCCCGTCGATCTTGCCGGCCAGCACGAGCAGCGAGCGGACGAAGGCGTTGCTGCTGTCCGCGATCACCCGGGCCGTGACCTGGCCGGCCGCCGGCGCGGCCGTGAAGTTGGAGAGCTCCCGCAGGCCGGCATTTTCGGCTGCGAGCTGCTGGGCGCGCACCTGCCAGGCGAGCAGGCGCTCGTTCTCGGCGCGCAGGGTGGCGTTCTCGGCCCGTAGCGCGGCCATATCCCGGACCTGCTGGATGATGTCGCCGATGGTCTCGACCGGGCTGGCGAAGTGGCTGAGCACGGGGCTGAAGAAGTCCGACACGGCCGTGCGCGCCTGCTCGGCGAAGCGCGAGTCCGCCCGGCTCAGAAGCATGAGCGCGAAGGCAACGGCGATCAGCAGCAGAAACGCAACGCGCTGGCCCCACGCCCCGAAAGGGGACGCCAACCGTAGCACCGAGCTTGGGCGCTTTTTCAAAGGCCTCTCCAGAAGGCGGGATTCGTGGTCACGCGTTCCGGCGCTAAGCTTAGGAATCGTAACGTATATTAATCGTTAACTCTTGAGCAATAAAGCGGCAAGCGCCGCGCGTGGCCTGCGCCGCAATACCCCCTAATAGGGACTGATCAGCACGCCTTTCAAGGTCCGCATCTCCTCCAGGCACCGCCCGGTGCCCAGGGCGACGCAGGACAGGGGATCGTCGGCGATGGTCACCGGCAGGCCGGTGGAGGCGCGCAGGACGTAGTCCAGGTTGCCGAGCAGGGCGCCGCCGCCGGTGAGCACGATGCCCTTGTCGACGATGTCGGCGGCCAGCTCCGGCGCGGTGTGCTCCAGGGCGACCTTGACCGCCTCGACGATGGCCCCGACCGGCTCGGCCAAGGCCTCGGCGATCTGCCGCTCCGAGATGATCAGCTCCTTGGGGACGCCGTTCATCAGGTCGCGGCCCTTGATCTCCATGGTCCGGCCGTCGCCGTCCTCGGGCGGACAGGCGGTGCCGATCTCCTTCTTGATCCGCTCGGCCGAGGCCTCGCCGACCAGGAGATTATGGTTGCGCCGGATGTAGGCGATGATCGCCTCGTCCATCTTGTCGCCGCCGACTCGCACCGAGCGGGCGTAGACGATGCCGCCCAGGGAGAGCACGGCGACCTCGGTGGTGCCGCCGCCGATGTCGACCACCATGGAGCCGCTCGGCTCGGTCACCGGCAGGCCGGCGCCGATCGCGGCGGCCATGGGCTCCTCGATGAGAAACACCCGGCGGGCGCCGGCGGCCTCGGCCGACTCCTGGATCGCCCGGCGCTCGACCGCGGTCGAGCCCGAGGGCACGCAGATGATGACCTGCGGGCTGGCGAAGCTGCGCCGGTTGTGCACCTTGCGGATGAAGTGCTTGATCATCTCCTCCGCGACCTCGAAGTCGGCGATGACGCCGTCGCGGAGCGGCCGGATGGCCTGGATGTTCCCCGGGGTGCGGCCCAGCATCAGCTTGGCCTCGTCGCCCACCGCGAGGACCTGCTTGCGCCCCTTGGCCTCGGCGATGGCAACCACCGAGGGCTCGTTCAGAACGATCCCCCGCCCCTTCACATAGACCAGCGTGTTGGCCGTCCCCAGATCGATCGCCATGTCGGCGGACAGCATGCCCAGAAGACGGGACAGCATTGGGGCGCGACTCTCCTCTGGAGGGGTTCTCGTCGAACGACGCAGACGTGAAGTCGCTGAATAGCCTCGGATTGCGGCTAATGCAAGGCGAAGGTTGGCGCGGGCGGCATTTTCGCCCGCGCCCTTTCGACCCTCTCGGTTCTTCCTTTGTCCGGCCGCGACCTCAGGCGGTCATCGCCGCCGGCGCGTTCCTCTCGCGCTTGACCAGGAGCTTGTTGAGGGCGTTGACGTAGGCCCGCGCCGAGGCGACCAGGGTGTCGTGATCGGCGCCCTGGCCGTTGACCGTCTTGCCGTTCTCCTCCAGGCGGACGGTGACCTCGGCCTGGGCGTCGGTGCCGCCGGTGACCGCGTGGACCTGGTAGAGCTGCAGCTCCGCCTGGTGGGGAAAGAGCTCGCGGATCGCGGCGAAGGTCGCGTCGACCGGGCCGTTGCCGTTGGCCTTGGCCTTGGCCTGACGGCCGTCGATCTCCAGCTCCAGCTCGGCCGTTTGTGGCCCCTTGGACCCGCAGACCACCTGCAGGCCCAGGAACTTGATGTGGTCGTTGTGGCGCAGGACCGCGTCGTCGACCAGGGCGATGATGTCCTCGTCGTAGATGTCCTTCTTGTGGTCCGCCAGGTCCTTGAAGCGGAAGAAGGCGTCCTGCAGCTCGTTCTGCTTCAGATCGAAGCCCAGCTCCTTCAGCTTCTCGGAGAAGGCGTGGCGGCCGGAGTGCTTGCCCATGACCAGCTTGGAGCGGACCAGGCCGACCGATTCCGGGGTCATGATCTCGTAGGTCTCGGCGTTCTTCAGCATGCCGTCCTGATGGATGCCGGACTCGTGGGCGAAGGCGTTGGCGCCGACGATCGCCTTGTTGGGCTGCACCGAGAAGCCGGTGACGGCGGAGAGCGTCCGCGAGGCCCGGGTGATCACGGTGGTGTCGATGCCCGTGGTGTAGGGCAGCCGGTCGTGCCGGGTCCGCAGCGCCATGACGATTTCTTCCATGGCCGCGTTGCCGGCCCGCTCGCCGATCCCGTTGATGGTGCACTCGACCTGCCGGGCGCCGGCATGGACCGCGGCCACCGAGTTGGCCACCGCGAGGCCTAGGTCGTTGTGGCAATGGACGGAGATCACCGCCTTGTCGATGTTCGGCACCCGGTTGCGCAGCATCTCGATCAGGGCGGCGAACTCCGAGGGGATGCTATAGCCCACGGTGTCCGGAATGTTGATGGTCCGGGCCCCGGCCTTGATCGCGGATTCGACGCAGCGGCAGAGGAAGTCGTGCTCGGTCCGGGTGCCGTCCTCGGGCGACCACTCGACGTCGTCGCAGAGGTTGCGGGCTCGCCCGACGCTGTCGATCACCGCCTGATGGACCGCCTCGGGCTCCATCTGCAGCTTGAACTTCATGTGCAGCGGGCTGGTCGAGATGAAGGTATGGATGCGCGGCCGCACCGCCGGCTTCAGGGCCTCGCCGGCCCGGTCGATGTCCTTGGGGGTGGCCCGCGCCAGACCGGCCACGGAGGCCTTCTTGATCCGCTTGGCGATCACGTTGACCGCCTCGAAATCGCCGTTGGAGGCGATCGGGAAGCCGGCCTCGATCACGTCGACGCCCATTTCCTCGAGCACCTGGGCGACGGAGATCTTCTCCTCCAGATTCATCGAGCAGCCGGGCGATTGCTCGCCGTCCCGCAGGGTGGTGTCGAAGATGATGACGCGATTAGGATCGTTGTCCTGATCGGCGCTCTTATCGGCTTTGGGTTCCTGGCTCATTTTAGGGTGTCTCCTCGTCCCGGCCGCCTCGGCGGCCCATCGATCGTCTTGTGCTTGGTCGATGCCCCCTGCCCGCTTGCCGCCGCCGCGGCTGTAGCGATCAGGGGTCGATAAGGAGGAGGAGGCCGAGCTCGGCAGCCAGCCCGAGCGCAAGCACGGCTCCGGCCCCGCTGGGGGCGGCAATGGCAATTCGGCTGTGCGGCGCGGGCGTCATGCCAGAACGAGTACCTTGGAATGCTTCAAAAGACAAGCCCTCGCATGCCGGGGCCTCGTCGGCAGGTAGAGCGTGGCATTAACCACCTTCACCCGCCGCCCGGTCCGCGGCGGTCCAGACCACCGGGAACCAGTCCTCGCGCAGGCGATCGCCGTCCGCCAGGCCGATGTCGGGATAGGGTGGGGAGGTCCGGCCCGGCCGCTGGGTGAAGCGGGCGTCGTCACCCAGCCAGCGGGTCGCGAAGCCCCGCCTTCGGCACGAGCTGACGTTGCCCGGCGCTCCGTGCAGGGTCAGGAAATGGAAGACCAGGACGTCGCCGGGCGCCAGGTCCCAGGACAGGATGCGGTGCCTGCCGAGTTCGATCTCCGGCACCGGCTCGTAGCCCTCGCCCTGGTAGTCGTAGTCGCTGCCGTCGTCGAAGACGCGCGGATAGTAGAGCTTGCCCCAGGCGTGCGAGCCGGCGACGAATCGCGGGCAAACCTCGCGTGGCACCGGGTCCAGGGGCATCCAGAAGCTGACCACCTTGGTCCCGGTCACGCAGTAGTAAGGCATGTCGTGGTGCCAGATCGTCTCCTTGGCGGTCCCGGGCTCCTTGACCAGCAGGTGCTCGTGAAAGATCTGGACCCGGCTGGCCGACATGAAACGGGCGGCCAGGGCCGCAGCCGGCGAATTCAGGATGAAGTCCCGGTATTCCGGGATCCTGGCCCAGTTGCAGTAGTCCTCAAAAAAGCGCCCGCCGCCGCCGTCGAGTTTATGATTGGTGGCGTCTGGGCCCGGCTCGGCCAGGTTGCGCTCGACGCCCAGGACCAGCTTGGCCAGCCAAGCGGCATCGAAGGCCCCGCGCAGCACCACGGCGCCGTCGCGCCGGTAGTCCTCGAGCATTCCGTCGCTAACCAAAGCCTCGGCTGCCATGTCGTCGCGCGCCATGCCTTCGCTCCCCGGTTCCCCGGGTTCATCCTGGGGACACTGGAGAAACGGATCAACTGCGCAGAGTCAAACCTGCGGGTCGCCCACCCCCCGTTGTCATGCCCGGACTTGAACCGGGCATCCATCGTGCCGGTCGCGCCATGGATGGCCGGGTCCAGCCCGGCCATGACATCTTGAGGGGGAACGGCGCCGCCGGCGCCGGGCTAGTTCTTGGTCTTGTCGACCAGCTTGCTTTCCGAGAGCCAGGGCATCATGGCGCGCAGCTTGCCGCCGACCTCCTCGATGCCGTGCTCCGACCAGTTGCGGCGGGTCGCCTTGAAGGAGGGCTGGCCGGCCTGGCATTCGGCCACCCAGTCGCGGGTGAAGCGCCCGGAGCGGATATCGTCGAGAATCCGCCGCATCTCGGCCTTGGTGTCCTCGGTGATGATCCGGGGCCCGCGGGTGTAGTCGCCGTACTCCGCCGTGTTGGAGATCGAGTAGCGCATGTTGGCCAGGCCGCCCTCGTAGATCAGGTCGACGATCAGCTTGACCTCGTGCAGGCATTCGAAATAGGCCATCTCGGGGGCGTAGCCGGCCTCGACGAGGGTCTCGTAGCCAGCCGTGATCAAGGCGCAGAGGCCGCCGCAGAGCACCACCTGCTCGCCGAAGAGGTCGGTCTCGCACTCCTCCTGGAAGGTGGTCTCGATGATCCCGGCCCGGCCGCCGCCGACCGCGGCGCCGTAGCTGAGGCCGATCTCGGAGGCGTTGCCCGAGGCGTCCTGGGCCACCGCCAGCAGGCAGGGCACGCCGGCGCCCTTGACGTACTCCGAGCGCACCAGGTGGCCCGGGCCCTTGGGCGCGATCATGAAGACGTCGAGGTCGCTACGCGGCTCTATCAGGCTGAAGTGGATGTTGAGGCCGTGGGCGAAGGCCAGCGCCGCGCCCTCGCGCATGTTGGGCGCCAGCTGCTCGCGGTAGAGCTCGGCCTGCAGCTCGTCGGGGGTCAGGACCATGACCACGTCGGCCCAGGCGGCCGCCTCGGCCGGGGTCATGACCGGCAAGCCGGCCTCCTCGGCCTTGCGCGCCGAGGCCGAGCCCTCGCGCAGGCCGACCCGGACGTCGGTGACGCCGCTTTCCTTGAGGTTGTTGGCATGGGCATGGCCCTGGCTGCCGTAGCCGATGATCGCGACCTTCTTGCCCTTGATCAGCCCGACGTCGGCATCCCGATCGTAGTAGACGCGCATGGCGGCGCCCTCCCCGCTTTCTTGCTTGCTTTGAATGAACCCCGGCCGCTGGTTCTACTGGCCCGAAAGGCCCGGCGCAACGCCTTTCCGGGCAGGGCTGGCCTGCGGGAAACGCTCAGCGATTGTCGACGGCGAGCCCGGTCAGCAGCAGAAACACCTCCGGCCTCTGCGAGGTCCGGAAGACGCCCTGGCCGCCGAGCACGTCGAGGGCGAGCATGGCACTGAACCAGGCGTTGTCGAGGCTGGCCCCGTATTGCGGACCATCGAAGAAGGGCCAGTTGGGGTCCCGCGCCAGCCGGGCGAGCGGCGCCAGCGCGGCGACGGTGGCCGGTGGCGTGGCCGGCACATCCCAGGCCCAGCGCCAGGTCGGGCCCGCCGCCGACCAACAGCCCAGGGGCAGAACGTGGAAGGAGAGCGCGACGGCCGCCCCGGCCAGGAAATCCAGCCGGCCCGCCTCCGGGTCGTAGCGGTGGCCGTCGAAGGCATCGATCCCGTGGCCCCGGACCAGCTCGGCCTGGGCGGTCTGGAACCGGGCCCGGCAGCGGCCGAGATAGGCGCCGATGCTGGCCGAGGGCCAGGGCCCGGGCCGGCCGGGCTGGTAGGGCGCGACACCCTGCCGACCCTGGGGCACCGCCTCGAAAGCCCTAACGGCCGGCTTCGCGACGTGGAGATCCGGCTCATAGTGAAGCCGCTCCAGGAACTCTCCAAAAGTTGACGCGATATCAATGGCTTCGCCTCGGCCCATCCGGAGAATCGTGACCAGGACGACCGGCGCCCCCGGGCGCTCGCGGTCGAAGGCGAAGGCGTCGCCGCTGCCGTTGGAGCCGAAGAGAAGGAGCCCCGGTGCCCGCTCCGCGGCCCGGCAGGCGCGGTTGTTGTCGCGCAGCGCCTCGACCGGCCAGAGCTGCAGGAAATGCGCGCCGATCTCGCCCCAGCCGCCGTTGCTCTTGCGCAGGAAGGCGCCATAGTCGCCGGGCAGGGCGAAGCCCGCCGCGACCTCGAAGGCGACGATCGCCTCCGGATCGGCCGGGCGCTGCAGGTTGAACATCTCGAAGCGCAGCTCATCGGCCCGAGACATTGGGCACCCCTTCCACTGGCCAGGAATTGACCGAGCCGGACCGGGGTCCAAGCCGCCGGCGATCGGTCGGCACGCAGGATAGGGCAGAGGGCTTTAGGAGTTCCTAGCGGCGGCCAAGGCGGCGACGGCTCCCCCGCGATCCGGGCAGCGCGGAAGTGTGTTGCGAAGCAGGGCTGGAGATCGCGGCCATAACCGTCCTCGGACTCCCGTCGACCGGGGACGGCGCCGGCTCTTGGATCGGATCTTCAGAAGGGACGCGCCGACCGCTACAGGCGCGCCACCGGCACTTCGTCGCCCTCTCGGGCACCGGCCGGCGCACCCACGGGGCGGCGGTGCCGATTGGTGACCATGCGGTCGTGGAGCGCCGAGATCATTGCACTGCCGGTCTTGACGAAGAGAAAGGGCAGGATGGCGTGCACCAGGCAGGCCAGCGCCGCCAGGGCAAGCCTGACCGAGAAACTCAGTGCCACCGCCAGATGCTGGAGGTAGCTCTCGTCGACGGAACGCGGATGCTCGGTGAAGAGGCGATGGATCATGAGGCCCTGCCGCGGTTCGGAAGATGTCGGCAAGGCTAGCCCAAGCTTGATGGAAAAGGCTTGCAAAGATGACCCCAAATTTTGTACCGGTCAGAATAAGATTCTGATAATCCATAATGTGGAAGCAATTCCCTCCAATGGATCGGATCGACCGGAAGATTCTGACCCTGCTCCAGCAGAACTGCGCGCTCTCGGTCGCCGAAGTGGCGGAGCAGGTCGGGCTCTCGGCCAGCCCCTGCTGGCGGCGGATTCAGAACCTGGAGGCCGCCGGCGTGATCGCTCGGCGGGTCGCCCTGCTGGACCGCCAGAAGCTGAACCTCGGGGTGGTGGTCTTCGTGCGCATCAAGACCCAGGATCATTCCCAGTCCTGGCTGGCGGGCTTCGCGGCGGCGGTCGAGCGGATCGACGAGGTGGTCGAGTTCTACCGAATGACCGGCGACATCGACTACCTGCTGCGCATCGTGGTGCCGAGCATCGACGCCTACGACGCGGTCTACAAGCGCCTGATCGGCATCCCCGGCCTGGCCGACGTCTCCGCCAGCTTCGCCATGGAGGAGATCAAGCACACCACCGCCCTGCCGCTGGACTATGTCGGCTAGAGTATCCGTTTTGATCAAGCTCTCTGCTTTGTCCACTTGCGGTTTTCGCGGAGGAGGGCGTTTGCGGTGGTGATGAGTTTTCTCATGACGGCTGTGATAGCGAGCTTTGGCGGTTTGCCGGCGCTGAGAAGCCTTTTGTAGAGAGTTTTGAGGTCTGGGTTGAAGCGTGCGGCGACCAAGGCGGGCATGTAGAGAGCTTGTCGCAAGGTTGCGCGTCCTCCGCGGATATGGGCTTTGCCGCGCCAGGTTCCCGACTGCCGGACGACCGGGGCCAAGCCTGCGAGGCTGGCGGCCTGCCTGGCCTGGAGTGTTCCCAGTTCGGGCATTTCTGCGAGCAGGGTCGTAGCGGTGGTGCTGGAGATGCCTGGCAGGCTGATCAGGATCTCAAAGCGCCGGCGCAGGTCGGGATCGGTTTGGACCAGCTGATCGATGGCGGCATCGAGGGTTTGGATCTGCCTATCGATCTGCCTGAGGCGCAGGGCGAGCTGGCGCTTGATGAGCGGGAGGCGGGCGATCTTCTGACGGTTCCTAGCGGCGGTGCGATCTTTGACCAAGGCCCGTCGGGCCAAGTTCAGGTCTCTCAGGTCGGCGAGTCTCTGGCTGGCTGGTGGTGTTTGCGGCGGCTGCAGTGCGATCCCCATGCGCGCGAGCATGGCGGCGTCGACCCGATCGGTCTTGGCGAGCACGCCGATGGCTTCGGCGAAGCGCCGGGCTTGGCGAGGGTTGACCCTGGCAAGCGGCAGGCCGGCCTGTCCGAGGACGCTCTCGAGCAGGCGGTGGTAGGCACCGGTGGCCTCATAGACGACCCGCGCGACCGGGTCACGGCCGATCCAGGCGATCAGGGCGCGGCAGCCCTTCTTGTCGTTGCTGAAGCGCTTGGCCGTGCCCTCAGGCAGGCGATGTGCGTCGAGCCGGTCTTTGGAGATATCAATGCCGATGGTAGTCTGGGTCATCTCTTCCATGTCCTGTGCTTGTCATCCGGGCCTCACGGTCCCTGGTATCCGTTCAGGCCTCATGGAAAAGACGGGGCGACCCTACTCTAGCTCGGCCCTCTGACGGCCAGCATTATCCCGGTCCGACCCCGCCACCGCCGGCGAGTGGCCACTCTCCGGCGGTGGCCCATCTTCGCCCGATGGGCCGAACCTGTCATAAGACAGGCATTATCCGATCAGATGGAATCGCTTTGCGAT